>JAIKVL010000001.1 GCA_024685775.1 Clostridia bacterium
AGTTGGCATTGTAGGAAAATCCAAAAGTTTAGATTTTCCCACAATGCTTATCTTTTGGTCTTTGGTTCGGAATAGTGTAGTGCTGGCGGTCTATCTCTTGTTTTCGGTTGCTTGCTTCCTTACCGTACATGAGCATTAGCGCCGGGATTATCATTGCCGTATCCTTCCATGAGGTTGATTGCTCCCCAAATGCCAAGACCTGCACCAAGTGCTACAACGAGTGTCTGAAGTACGCCTACTGCGCTCTGAAAAAATGCCATAATAAAAATCCTCCGTAGGGTCCTGTTTTTTCAACACGTTCTGAGATCATCGTGGAAAGCGTGAGATTATTATCAAGAGCGCGCTGGATTTTTGCATCTTTTATGTTTTGCTCGCTTCCCTTTCGTGTCGTTTTGGAATTGTCAAATTCGAAATGTTCTAATAATAGAACCGTATCATCTTTGATAGAATACGCATCTGGTCTTTTTTTCGCGGGTTGAAGTGTAGGGAAAAAAGTAAGCAAAAATTCGAGATATGTCTTATCTTCAGGCAGATATACAATGCCTTTGGGGTCGATTGTTAAACAGCGCATTATGCTTTCAAAGTCCTTATTTGTTTCAATCATTGTTTGCACATTTAACCCCCATCTTGGTTTGTTGTTGAAGCTCTCAAAGGTACAATTTAATATAACATAGATGTTTTTCTTCTGCAATCGTTTAGAGAAATGGTGGAGCCGAGAGAAAAGATCTCCCGACTCTTTTTCCGTTATGCTTCAAGTTTGGTCTTGTAGTGTTTTCCGCCAACCGAGACCGAGGCTCCGTCAGCAAACATCTGTACTTGTATTTCGCCATCCTGACCTGCTCGTAGACATATCTTTCCGGGAATCGGAGACGAGACCGGCATTATATCGGTATCGGTGACGTTCGCAATATCGCAGACTTCCAAGATCTTCAATCCCAGCTTCACGAGCTCGGACGAAAACTGCCATTTCTTCTCGTAGCGACCATAGGCATCCAAGATCATGGATGCGTCATATTCGGGGCTGTATGCGGTTATTCTGAAATAAGTGTTCATAATTCCTCCTTTACGCTGCCAGTTTTTTGATTTGGCGATTGGCAAACGGCAGCCATTGTTTATTTATAAAGTTCAGTATTTTCTCGTTCGGCGTTGAGTTATTATCTCCGTGACATTGAACGACGCGCCTTTTCTCCGGGGAATACTCCACCGTCACAAGCGGTTTGTCCGGGGCTTCTTTTGCTCGGATAAAGAAGATAAGGGACTGTTCGCGGATCATTCGTTGGTCGTATCCCATTTTCCCTACGCAATGGTGTAAAGCGTCCCCCTCATTTATGAGGTCAAACGGCGACATCGCAATCACGGCGATATAGTCTGCGTTCTTTTGGTATTGCAAGGGCAGATACTTCTCGGCGATCTTTCGGAACGAGTCAAGCAAAGCCTTTTTTTGTTCGACTTCGTCCATTGCCTTCTTCGTCTTGTATTCGTCTATTCGGATATCGTGCCAGCGTTGAAAGTCGTGGGGAAACAGGTTCTTTTCTTGTGTCATATCAAGCCCCAAATATCGGCAAGCGAATGCGTAATCTCGATAGCTGTATTCGCTGATGGAATGTTTGTCTATGTAAGAAAAGAACCGTTCAAAGGCGCAGTTCCCTCTAAACAGTTCCCTTATACTTTTTAAGCAGTCATCACGAATGAGCTGTTTCTTTCGAGCCAAGAGGATTTGCGTGTCCCGTATGGATCGTCCCGTTTTGTACGCATCCAAAACCGTTTCTGCGTAAACATCCCCGATTTCGTTTCTGTGTTTGAAGATCCAGCTCCTAAACGCTTTATCTTTCCCTGCCTTTCGAAGCACACTCTTACACGTTGCGAAATAGTGTAGTCCTGCCTTCACGAAATACTCTGCTTGGGGGTATTGTTCATAAATGCGGAGATACGGCAAAACATCTAAGAAGCGGTACTGTTCTATCGCCGAGTATTTGTATTCGGGGAAGTGAGAAACGATATAGTTTATGTTGACAATCGGGGCGCGCGGGTTGAAGTATTGGTCGTATTGCCATCCCCATTCATTGTCTTCGTACCAGTTTTGGTATTTTTGGATGCCCATATCGTACCAACCGACGGCATATCCGCCCAACTTGCTGAACTTAATATCTTTCAAGAAGCATTTGTCAGAGTGAACGCCGTGCACGATTACCTGCTTGCAATACCATTTCTTGCGATGGTTGATAACCGCGACCGTCACTTGCACAAGTTCTTTGTCGTTTTTTGTCATATACGAGTAGAAACGCAAATGTCTATCTTGTGCCGGATAGTCTTTCTTGTCTTGCCTTTGGATCATTGCCATAATCTTTTTGGGTATCGGCTTTATCTTTTGCATTTTCATAGCATTACCTCCAATTGTCCCTTGAACAGCCTAACAATTCGGTCTATTACAGCGGTGTCCGTTGCTTGTTTTGGTTCTTCTTGGGGCGGCTCTTTGTACTCACCAGTTTTGCAATCCACGACCGCGACTTTCTGCCCGGGACGGTAGGCTCGCCATTCCTCGTCCGAGTTGGCAAGGATATAATGTCCTTTGTCCGCTACCTTTTGGAAATAGAGGTCGATCGCGTGATATGGAATGCCACACATCGGGACACGTTCATCCGGTCCGACGGCTCGGCTTGTCAGCGTAATCTCCGCCGCTTCCGCAAACGTCTTGGCAGCTTCGCCGAATATCTCGTAAAAGTCACCGATTCGCTGTGCAACGATGGCACCTTGGTTGTGTTCACACAATTCAAGATACTTTTGATAGAAAGCGCTGTACTGTTTGCCGAGCTTTTCTTGGTCGGGAGCAGGCGTCTCTTGTTCAGGTTCTTCCCCAACCTCGTCTTCGGGTTCTATAATTGGTATTTCGCCTTTTGCTTCCATTTCTTCATCGACCATCCTTTGATCTTCTTCGTCGAGGACGCGCGGCTCTTGTTTCTGGTCGCTTTCTTCGATTAGGTCAAAGAGTGTCGGCTCCTTCGGTTTCGGTGTCGGTGGGGTGTAGGGCTTTGCTTCGACTTTCGGTATTGGCTTCACATAAGGCGTTCCGTCTTCGTTGAACAGTTCACCTTCGATGGCGTCTTCCTCAAAATAGTGAATAGCCCAACCGAAAACCGTGTTATCGTCAACGCAGGCACCTCTCGCGCCTTTCTCGGCGGTCTTTCGAGCTTCTTCCGTTGCGTAGCGCATAAATCCTGCCAAGGTCTTTTTCTGTATAAGGGTTTTCCCGTCTTTTTCGACGGGTACGCCCTCGTTTACCTTCTTCGCAAGGTCTTCGCTTGCGTTCTCTTCGAGATAGGTTTTAACGCGCTGTTCGGCGACGTCGTTTGCAATCAGATTAAGATCCATTTCTTGTGCCTCCTTACTCTCTTTTTGATAATCCAAGGAACACTGCGCCAGATTCCTTGCCGTACTTCCCATTTGCGTATGGGGATAATCTGCCATTGTATTCTCTTTGGTAGCGGCTCTTCCAAACATCCCAAGTCCGGGAATTGCAGAAACTTGGCTTTGTAATATAAAGCCTCCTTGAATGAGCGAGTCAGGAACCTGTCCGTGATCTCTTTCCGAGGAGGCTTTGTGTAGGATATTTTGTATCCGTATTTGCATTCGGTATTTTGTTTCATCAGGCAAACCTCCGAATACCACCACCGAAGGATTGAACGCCTATCGTGCCGAACTCGCTACACCATTCGTCGGTTTTGTTCCAGACGTAGGCAAAGGCAGCGTGTCCGATTTCGTGTTTTTCAAGCAGGGTAGCCCACTCGCGTTTATAGTTGGTGACGACCAAGAAGCTGAAACACTCCCCGAATTCGGTGTATTCGTGGGTAATTGCATATACGGTGCAGTCGTGCTTTTCTTCGATTTCTTTCATCTTGTTGTAGACTTCCGGCTCTTGGTCAACCCAAAATCCTGCGAAACGTTCATAGAAGCAGACCTTGTCCTCTTGCTTGAAACCGTCGATATAAGGCTTGTAAATCTTCAATGCGTTCAAATACTTGATTGCTTGTTCTTTTCTCTGTTCTTTTGTCATAGTTTTTTCCTCCTTATTCTTCAAAATCATCAAGGTTAATGCGGGCAAGTGTCGCGCCGTATTCAAAGTAATAGCCTTTCTCGTCCTGTAAAAGCGGGTATTCCACCATCGAGATCTTTCCTCGGTTGGTCACCGCGACGACGATCTTCTCTTCATCTTTTGCCACTTCAAGCAAATTGAACGTGACAAACTCTTCACCGTCAAAGTATTCAAATTCGTGCAAATAGTATTTTTCTTTCATATCTTTCTCCTTTATTCGACGATCTTGTACCAGATGTCGTAATTTAACTCGCATTCACGGCTTTCTTTGCTTCCGTCCGGACGCTCGAATTCAATTTCGCGCAACTCATAATGGGCGCCTTTATACTCGTCTTTCGTTCCGGCAATCAAGTGACAATGCCGCTCGCAATCCTCGTATATTCGGATATACGGTTTTTGCTTTTTGCTCACACAGGCGGTGATCAAATCACCGTCATCGGTGATATATCCTACCCCCTTGCTTTTGACGTCGGATTCCCTTCCGACTTTCGTGACAACGTAAACTACTTTTTTCATTCTTGGATACCTCCGTATTTTTTATTTTTGCCTTTCGGCAAGTTCAAAGGAGCGTGTTTTTTTAGGGGGAAGGTATCAATAAAAATAGGCGTCGCAAGTCAACGACACCTGGGATAAAAAAATTTTCGGGAAAATAGAAAAATTTAGGCTTGGAAAGATAGAAAACAGGGCTTTTTCGGTTTTTTATCCCCGTTTACTTGCAAAAAAAATACGCTACGACAACACAGACGAAATGGCAAAAAATTCGGATGTTTCGGATTATTTTTAGCAAAAACCGCTATTTTGAAATTTGACAAATATTTTTCGGAAATGACGCCTTGAATTAAGGACGACTGAGGAAAAAATGCGGAAATATAGGCATTTTTATAGGCAAAGACCCAGCTGCATGGAGCAACTGGGTCCCAAGTGGTGACCCCTACGGGATTCGAACCCATGTAACCGCCGTGAAAGGGCGATGTCTTAACCGCTTGACCAAGGGGCCTTATATATGGTAGCGGCGGTCAGATTCGAACCAACGACCTGCCGGGTATGAACCGGCCGCTCTAACCAACTAAGCTACGCCGCCACTAATGGTTGCGGGGGCAGGATTTGAACCATACGACCTTCGGGTTATGAGCCCGACGAGCTACCAAGCTGCTCCACCCCGCGACGAAACGCTTATTTATTCTAACAAGCAAAACTTCGTTTGTCAATGTTTTTTTCGCGATTTCACAGATTTTTCCGAATTGTTTTTCCCGTGCCCTCTTCTTCCTCGGTTTTCCCGCGCTTTCGATCGCATTTCTCCGCGAGCGGACAAAAAACTTTCGACATTTTCAAATCAAGGTAAAAAATCCGTGCGCTTTATGTTATAATATTTTTACAGGCGACCGAAATCGAGACCGCCAAGGGAGAATGACTATGGAATTTATGAGCGTCGATCCGGCAAAAGGCGAACTTGTCGAACGCCTGTCGAAAATCGCTTCGGAGATCGTTAAAAAGTACTACGACCCCCTTCTCGGCGAAGAACAAAACGACTATATGATCGAAAAATTCCAGTCCGAATCCGCGATTCGCGACCAGCTTTCCCGCGGCTATCGCTATTTCATCGCGCAAGACGGATTCCGCGCGATCGGCTTTTTGGGGTTCTACCCGCGCCGCGATCACCTCTATCTCAGCAAGTTTTACCTATCCGAAGGCGAACGCGGCAAAGGCTACGGCAGAAAAATGCTTGAATTCTGCATCCAAAGCGCAAAAAACGGAGGCTTCGGCGCGATCGAGCTCAACGTCAACAAGAAGAACGCGACCGCGGCGATCTACGAGCGCTTCGGGTTCAAAAAGATCCGTTCGGAAAGAAACGACATCGGTCACGGCTACTTCATGGACGATTACGTCTACCGTTTGGAATTTTGAGAAAAATGCCCGCACATTCCGCATAAAACGACAAATTTTGCGGCAAAATACCGCCCGACCCCTTGACAAACCGCGAAAAATCGGCTTATACTGTAAAAGACGTCGCGGGGTGGAGCAGCTTGGTAGCTCGTCGGGCCCATAACCCGAAGGTCGTATGGTTCAAATCCTGCCCCCGCAACCATTTAGCAGACTCGTCATTCGACGAGTCTTTTTCTGTACCAAACGGCAGGATTTGAACGAGAGCGTTAAGAAATCGACAGTTGACTTCTGTCGATTTTAGCGATGACCGAAGCAATGCGAAAAGCACCAACTCAACCAAACGATATGCTTTGAGCATTGCAAGAGCAAATCTTCTGCCCCCGCAACCATAAAAAAGAAGCAAGACAATCGTCGGCTTGCTTCTTTTTATGTGTTTGTGTCCAAAGGACACAACTTCGTTTGAACGCCTGCGTTCAACATCGTTTTTCACGAAAGCGAAAACTTCCTTGCTTTCAAAGATCCCCCACTCTCCCATAAAAAAACCCGCCTCGACTCAATCGGGCGATTTTTATTCGAAGATCTTATATTTATCGGTGCGTTTGGATTTCAGTTCGTACAGCGCCACGTCCGCTTTTTTGAATATCTCGGAATAGTTTTTCTCCTCACCGTGATAAAGAGCGATGCCGATGCTTACGCTGATTTTTCGGTCTTTATCGGGAATCCGGATTTTTTCATGCGCGCCCGAAACGATATCTTCCGCTATTTTGCGCGCGAGAGCCGCGTCGTCGGTGCCCTTTACGAAAAAGATAAATTCGTCGCCGCCGAAACGCCCGACGATCTCTCCGTTTTTGAAGTATTCGCTTGAAAACGCGCCCATCTGACCGATCACGCTGTCGCCGACGTCGTGACCGTAGGTATCGTTAATATCTTTGAAGCGGTCGATATCAAGGACGAACAGTATCCCTTTGTTTTTCGACTCGTCCGCAAGGAATTTATTGATCTCTCTCGTCAGCGCGCCCTTGTTTTTGAGCCCCGTCAGGTCGTCCGTGTCTTTTTGAATGTTGATTTTTCTCCGCAAAACGAACTCTTTGATCCGAATCGAATTGGCAATGATATGGATGAAAAACCCGATGACGGAAAAAATGACGACGTTCGTCAAATCGATTTGCCAAACGGTATAGGGCTTTACCCTGTACATCCAAACGAGGAAGACCGCCGACGCCGCGCTCAACACGATCCCCATAAAAAACGGCTTGTCGATCATAAACATCGGCGTTATGATCAGCATAACGACGAACATGGTTGCGGGAATATTCGGCTTATTGCTCGTAATGAGCGCGCTGAACAGGAACAGCATGGATATCGACAAATAGATCAAAAGTTGCGCGACGAACGAATCCGCCTTGAAAATGAAAAACACACCGGTGATGATCGCCGAATAAATAAGGGCGATCATATAAAAGGTCTTGTTTTGAGCAAGCAAATTATTAAAAAGGGAGTTTATGAACAAAAACGCGAAAGCCGCGGTCATCAAGCAGTGCAGAATGCGCCACGTTTTGAAATTGGAGACGTACGCGTCTTTTTTCACGGCGTTATATTCGTCTTTTTCGATTCCGCAATAGCACAAATAATTGCGAATCAGACGCAAAATTTTCATTTTTTCGCCCCCTTCGAAATAGTATGTTCTCGGTTGGATTATATCACACTATCGAAAAAAGGGCAAAAGTTTTATTATGCAGATCCGTTCGGCTTTCCTTAAATCATCGCAAAAATACGAAAATATCGGGTTTTCCGCCTAAGCGCGGCAAGGGTCAAGCGCCCCGCCCTTATTCCTCGGATTTCGGGGATTCCACCTTCGGCTTCGAGCAAAAACCGACCAAACGGATGACAAACGCCGCGAGCCAAAACACCGCGCTGACTATGTTTATAATGAAAATAAACATCGACTCGTTATATTCTTTATGGATCCCGGAATAAATCGCGCGAAAGGTACAAAGCGCGACCAAAAGCCCGTAAACGACCAAAACAGAGATACATTTTTTCATAAAGAGTCCTCCTTTTCGGCGCAACCCGCGGACGGCGCGTTCGCCTGTCTGAATTATTATACGGCTTTTACCGAAACCTGTCAACGACTATAAACACATTTATCCTGCCGATCCTCGATCCGCCTTCCGCCGAGGCGCGGCGCACCGCTGCGGACGCCTTGTTTTTCCGCAAAATTCGTGATAAAATACAGTAAATTCACAAAAAAAGGTCGGCTTTATGAAATTGGAAAAATTACCGCATCGTTTTACCGTCTGCAAGCTCGGGGATCTTTCGAACTTCGATCCGAAAACAGACTTTTATTTCCTCGGAAAAACGGACGAGGAGATCTCGCTCGTCTGCAAAACGGAAAACACGCCTGAAAAAACCGTCGCGCGAGAAGACGGCTGGCGCGCGTTTCGCATCGTCGGAACGCTCGATTTTTCTTTGGTCGGGATCCTTTCGGAACTATCCGCAATCCTTGCGAAAAACAAAATCGGGATTTTCGCCGTTTCCACCTATAACACCGATTACGTCCTCGTAAAAGCGGAAAACTTCGAAAAAGCCGAAAACGCCCTGTCTCTCGCGGGATACGAATTTCTTTAAGACAGAAGCGCAAAAACGCAACCGCGCGTTGCGTGCAAACCGCGAAAAAGCGTGATAGAATAATGTCGGAGGTAACAAAAATGGACACGAAAGAAGTTATATTGAATCTTCGGACGCAAAAAGGACTATCGCAGGAAGAGCTTGCCGAAAAGGTCTTCGTTACGAGGCAAGCCGTTTCGAGGTGGGAGACGGGCGAAACCGTCCCGAACACGGAAACCTTGCGGCTTTTGTCGGATTTCTTCGGCGTTTCGATCAATACCCTGCTCGGATCGCCGCGCAAACTTTTCTGCCAATGCTGCGGGATGCCGCTCGACGATTCCATCCTCTCAAAAGAAAAAGACGGCGCGTTTAACGAAGATTTCTGCAAATGGTGCTATGCGGACGGCGAATACACCTACAACGATATGGACGATCTGATCAACGCCTGCGTTCCGCATATGACCGCGCAAGGATTTCCCGAAGAGCAAGCGCGCGCTTACCTGAAAACCAGCCTGCCGAACTTGAATTATTGGAAAAACCGCACAAAGAAAAACTAACGTCTTGCCCCGAAAACGACCGAACTTCGCCGCCTCACGCGACGGGAAAAAGTCGCCGCAAATCGGGAATCGATCCGATAAAAATCAAAACGGAAAGCCCCGACGAAATCCCATCGGCGGGGTTTTATATTTACGGAAAGAACAAAGAAAAATGCGCCTATCAAGAATATTTTTCTCGGGATTTCACCAAAATCATAACCAAACATTTACGAGAATAAAAGAACAGGCAACTATCCGACAAGTAGAATTTATACACAAATTGTGCAAAAAGTGTGGATAAAAGGGTGTAAAAATCCCACATTTTTGGTATTTTGCGAAAAGTTAAGGCATTAAGCGGGGGAAACAAGGAAGTAACGCACAAATCAAGCGGAGGACAAAATGCGAGAAAATCCACGAAGATTCGACAATTTCAAAGAGTCAAAGCAAAACGGCAAAGAATGACGTCACGTGTGGACAAAACGGAAGCAAGGACAATCATGTCAAACATAAAAGGAAAGCACGCAAAGAAAGTGACTCGACAGGCAAAACGAAACATCAAAGAGCACGTATCGACATACGGAGAAACGATCCGATAAAACGCCGCAAAAAGCGATAAAAAAACCGGATCGAAAAAAGAGGAACGACCCGTCGACCCAATTATACAAAACAGAATTTAAACGTTATAAACTTCGTAAATCGCACCAAGAACGACGTCCAACGCGAATTCCAAGCCGCCGAGTTTATTCTTCATATACGTCGATTCAGCGCCGTCGTCGGCAGAGTCCGAAACAACCTTGATCATCGTAAAAGGAACGCCGGAGCGAACGCAAGTCAAAGCAATACCAGCGCCTTCCATATCGCAAATATCTGCGGAAAAATCAGTGAATATTTGATTTCTTCTTGCATTATCCGCAATAAATTTATCACCGCTTGCGAGGCGAACGGCGGGTAATTTATCGGACAACACGGAAAGCAATTTGCGATCGCTCAAAAGAAACGGAGAAGACATATCGGCGGCTGCGCCGAGCGGATGACCGAATGCGGTAATATCGGAATCATAGTGAACGACGGAATCGACCGCGACGATGGCTTTCTCGGAAAGCGAAGACGTCAGCGCACCCACAAGCCCGAAGTTTAAGATATAATCGCAGCCGAACGCACCGATCAAAAGAGAAACGGCGGATGATGCCGCGATCTCACCGATCCCGCATTTTGCGAGAATTACGCAATTATCGCCCGAAAAATAGGTACAAAATTCAATTCCGCAAAGAACGACGGTTTCTTTTAACTCTCCGAGAGAAGAAAGAAAAGGCTCATATTCTTTTTCCATTGCAACGACAAATCCGACTTTCATACACCACCTCGGCATTCATTATAACACAAACGCAGGAAAAGCGCAAGGAGAAACGAAGCGACGATTGTTCCACGTGGAACATAAACGCAGGACGAAAGCACGTTCAGCCGTTACGATAACAACCCATTCCCAAACGCAATAAAATAGCGCGGAGTCATTCATCGCGCCGCATACAAAAAGAAAACGCGGAATTTTCCGCGTTTTTAAATCAACTATTTAATGCGGAGATGCCGCACAAGCGATTTTGTTCCACGTGGAACATCAATACGCATTGTTCAAAATCGCAATAAAATCTTCCTTAGACAACGTACGAACGCCGCCGATCGCCGCGCGCTTTCCTTGCGCCGACGTCGCGATATCGCCAAACGTTTCGCGCTGAATATCGGTTTGAGAAATTTTCGTCGTAACCCCGGCTACGTCCGAAAGTGCGTCGACCCATCTTTCCAAAATTGCCACCGCGCCCTGCTCTTTTTGAGAAGATTCAAATTCGGAAGCCAACTCGTTCTCTTCTTGCGTTTTTGCGACTTCTTCTTCCAAATTCAGCGTTTTTACAAGGTTTTCAAGCCGTTTTACGGAATTTTCATCCAAATTCTTTAATGCCGCGATGATAGCAAGCGTCATCGCTTGGGGCTTGGAAACGCCCGCGATTTCGGAAATCGCGTCGGATAGCGCGTGCGCCGCGCCGAACGGAACGTTTCCGAATGCGACACCCGCCAAAGCGGAAGCAAGCGCGACGCCCGTCGCGGCTTCTTTGTTTCCCGCGCGTTCGGCGGCCTTAACTCCGTGCTTAAACAAAAGACGGATCGCTTTTTCCGCATAGATCTCCGCGGGGTCGTCCTCTTCCGCACCGAGATATGCCTCGACCGCGTTTGCAAGCGCATAGATCGAGCCTTCCGCAAGCGATCTCAGAGGTTTCTTTTCCGCGAAGTCGCGATCGATAAACAGAACGGTCGGGACCATTTCGGGCGACGAAACGTAGGTATCGCCGTCCGTAACGGATCCATTCAATTCCGCGCCGAGGGAAAGCTCCGTCGGAAGAAAGAACATCGGGATCGCGTCTCCGACCGCTTTATGCGTCCCCGCGATCGGAATCAAATCATCGCATTTTTGCGACAGAAACAGCTTCAATACTTTTGCATAGTCCAAGACGAACGCGCCGCCGACCGCAACGATTGCGTCGCATTCGTGCTTTTGGAACGACGCTTTCATATCGCGCGCGATCTCTTTATCAAACGCGTTCGGAACGCCGTCAAAGCAAACGGCGGAGCCTTTTCTTCCGCCGCGGATCGAAGAAAGCGCGCGATCGGCGACGCCGGAACGCACCGCGTCGATCGAGAAGAGAACGAAAGGCTTTTTCGCTCCGTAACGGACGAGTTCCGCTCCAAGCGTGCGCGCCGCATCCTCGCCGCAATTGATTTTCGCGCGATTTTCAAATTCAAAATAGTTTCTCATGTATTCTCCTGCTTTTCGGTTCGATAAAGCGATCTGTATCTTCCGCCCGAAAGAAGGGCTTTATCGCCCTCGTTGCAAATGCGCGTAAACACACAAAAGAACCTTGTCGAACCGCGATAGATCAGGCGACCTTGCGCCGCGCATTGATTGACCGTGCATTTCCCCAATGCGAGTTTTTTCAAAGCGTCTTGATCCAAGACCGTTACGGAAAGCAAAATGCTTGATTTTTCCGATCTTTCCATAATGCGGAAGACGTCGCCTTCCTTGATCAGCCGTATTTTTGCACCGCCGAAACAAAACTCCATCGCATAGATACCGGGCAGAGAGAATAAGAGTTCGAGCTTTGCGCCCTCGCTTTTTTCCGTGCATCGGATCACGCGGCGAGCCAACTTCATCAACTCGCATTCGGTGGCCGCGAATGCCGCGATCGACCGTCCGTATTTTTTTTCAACCGTTTGCAATTCCATATTTATAAAGTATCACACGCGCGCGCGGAAGTCAATCCGTTTTCTCGCGGACAAGGAGCGCGGTCGCTTCCGCGGCGATCCCTTTTTCTTCGCCGACGATCCCGAGTTTTTCCGTCGTCGTCGCGGCGACCTTAACGTTTTCTTCGGAAATCCCGAGCGTTTTCGCGATCGTTTTTTCCATTTCGGGAATATACCCCGCCATTTTCGGTCGCTCCGCCATAATCATCGCCGCGACGTTATGGACGGCGAACCCCTTCTTTTCGATCTCGGTTTTTACGATTTTCAGAAGGTCGACGCTGTACGCGCCCTCGAAGCGCGGATCGGACGGGGGAAAGAAATGCCCGATATCGGGAAGCCCCGCGGCGGTCAAAAGCGCGTCCATGATCGCGTGCGTCAAAGCGTCCGCGTCGCTATGCCCGACGAGCCCTTTTTCGAAAGGGATCTCCACGCCGCCGAGAACGAGCTTTCGCCCGAGCGCGAGCGGATGGACGTCGTAACCGATCCCGACGCGCCTTTCCGCGCGCTCCGAAAGATCGGAAAGATCGGAAGAATAGGTAATTTTTTTGTTTTGCATTTCGCCTTCGACAAGTTCCGGCGCGCCGTAGACCGTTTCGTACAAACTTGCGTCGTCCGTATTTTCCGCGCCGCTTTCATACGCCTTTACAAGGCGATCCAGCAAAAAGCATTGCGGGGTCTGGACGAGGACGAACGCAGATCGATCCACCGCCGAATTCCCTCCGCCCGAGATCTTCCGCATCGAATCGACGCAGGGGATGACGGGAACCGCGCTCCCTTTTTCCGCAGCTTTCAAAAAGCAACGCTCCGCGAGCGCGGGAGAAAGGTAGGGGCGCGCGCCGTCGTGAACGCCGACGACGATCGGCTCGTCCTTCGCCGAATCGCGAATAAAGTCGAGCGCGTTTCGGACGCTTTGCGTCCGCGTTTCG
Source organism: Clostridia bacterium (assembly GCA_024685775.1). Lineage (NCBI taxonomy): Bacteria > Bacillati > Bacillota > Clostridia > Clostridia bacterium. Next base: position 13,335 of record JAIKVL010000001.1, read on the forward strand.
CCGCCGCAAACGACGAACACAGGTTTTTCTTTTCTTCGGGAGAAAAGGGCGATCGCTTCTTCTTTCTTTTCTTCGGAAACGACAAGGACGATCTCACTTACGACGGGCGAGGCGAAGAAAGGCTCCGCCGCCCGTTCGAGCACCGTCTTTCCGTCGATCTTCGTCCAAATTTTATCGACACCCGCGCGCGAACTTTTTCCCGCCGCGACCACGATCGCAATTCCTTTCATATCTTCCTTTTTATCGGATATTTCCGTATTTTTATAAATTTCAGCTTATGACTTCGTAAAGCTCGGCGCATTCGGTCTTTTTCGTGACCTCGCGCGTATCCGTTACGCGGACGCGAAGACTCGACGCGCCAAACAGGATCTCGATCTCGTCGCCGACCTTGACTTCCTTCGCGGGTTTCGCTTCCTTTCCGTTCAAAAGGACGCGGGACGCGCCGCAGGCGTCCGCCGCCACGCTGCGCCGTTTGATCAATCTGCTGACTTTCAAAAATTTATCCAATCTCATAGTAGTATATTACCACGTTCCGCGAATTAAAACAACGGGTCGGCGGGATTTTCGAAAAGCCGCGGCGCGTATGATCGGCTCTGCGCGAGAGAAAAATGCGAAAAAACCGAGAATCTTTGCCACCGAAGATCGCGCTCCGATCGGCTTGAAGCCCGCCGGGATTCAATCCGTTTTCGAGCTTTCCGCGCGTTTTCAGCCGATTTTTCCTATTTTTCCCCGCAAAAAATTTTCGGGCGACTCTTGCTTTCCTGCGCGCGCGTATTGTATAATATATATTGTATAATCATATAACTACCTTAAATCAATAATCAAATTCTCGCAAGCGGCTCCGCGTCGCGCGCGAAAAGAGAGGTTTCTATGTCGAGAGAAGGCGAAGGCGGCAGACTGAAAAAAAGCAATTGTTGTCTGACTTGTTCCATCATTTCCTTTATCCTTTTGATCGTTTTCATCGCCGCGCTTCTGATCGGCGGCAATATTCTTTTCAAACAATACGTCAGCCCGAAGATCGGGGGCGTCGGATTATTCGATTCGATGTCGCTCGCGAGAAAGATTCTTTCCGGAAAAGAGACGAAGGCGTCCTATAACGAAGAGGATCTGGACGATTTCTATTCCGAGCTTTCCTCCTCTTTGTTTATGTCGGACAAATCGGAAGAGGAGCTCGAATACTCCCTTTTGTCGGACGATGCGAAAGCCTCTTTGGACGTAACTTCCGCCGCGGAAAGCGAAGAACCCGGAGCGGGTGAAGTCGGATCTTCCGAAACCTCCGCGCCTTCTTACGATAACGACGCGGCGTACGCGGCGTTTCTGCTTCTCTCGAAAAACGCGCGTTACGATCTTTTGACGGACGATATGAAAGAGCTTTGCTCTTTGGAAGAGTTCGGGCGGCTCGCTTCTTCGGAAAGCGAATCCGTTCGCAAGCGTCTCGGTCTCAAACTGTACCGCTTATCCATCAACGGGCTTCTCGGAAACGAGAGCTTTTCTCCGAGCGATTTCTCCTCGGACAAACTGACGAATCAAGCCTTCGATTCGATCGATTTTAACTTCGAGACCCTCGCGGATTACGATATCAGCGATCCTTCCGCTCCGGAAAACACGAAATTTACGACGTTCTCCGTGGAAGGGAAGCAGGTCTCCGCTTTTATCAACGACATTTTGAATTTCTTCCTCTCGGCGGACGTTTCGTCTTTCGGTTCGGAGTACGCATCGCTCGTCCCCTCGGGAAAAAATCTCTCCGATTATATCAAGATCGCGAACGTAACGATCAAGAATTCTCCGATCCTCGTCTCGGGAACGGAAGCTCTGTATAATCAAAAAGACACCGAACTCGGCATTACGATCTCTCTTCGCCTGCGCGATCTCATCCAAGAGATGATGAACGGGGAAGAAGTCCGCCAAAAGTTGGATTCCGCGCCTTCGTTCACCGTCAGCGCGATCCCGAAGATCATCCCGAAATATCTTTCGGTGTCCGCTTTCGTCTACCCCCTTGCGGAAGACGAGGACAAGCGCGAAATTCGCATTAAAGTCAATAAAATGTCCGATAAAGACGCAAAGAATCTCTCTTTGATCGTAAACGGACTTCGCGAGAACAATTCTTCCGAACCCATCGAAAAGAGTTTCTTCCGCGATTTGAACGACAAAGTCGTAAACACCTTCAAAAAGATCAACGATAAAGTCAAGATCAATTTCGTCCCGTCCGTGGATAAAGACGGAAAACCCTTGAAAGATTCTTCGGGTAAGACCTACTCCGAGCTTCAAATCATGACGATCGAGACGTTGATCTCTCTTCTCAATAAATCGGAGTCTTCTCTTTCGGCGCACGATATCTTCACCGTTTTGAAATGCTTGTACGTCACGGAGAGCAAACCCTCGGCGCTCTCGCTCGGCGAGGCGATGACTTCCTTTAAATCCGAAGTCGCGTCGAAATACGGCGTCGATCTCGCGTTCTTAAACGAAAACAACCTTCTTTCTCCCGACGCGTTGGACGGCTTTATCGAGCATATCCACCTTTCGGACGGGATCGTCGATTTTACGAAATCGAACGAGCAAATGCAAGTCGAGCTTCCCGCGGAAACGCTCGCCGCGCTCTTAATGGAGCTTCTCTCGGAAACGGGTGACGAAAGCGTCGCCGCGGCGGAAGAAGAGCCTTCCGCAAAGAATATTCTGAAAGGGCTGGATCCCGACGTCTGCTCGGTCGTCGTGGAATCGGGCGGCGAATCGGGCGGAAAGAAGATCTATTCCATCGAGCTTTTGATCTCCCTCGGTCTGTCCGATCTTCTTTCGGGCTATATGCCGACCGACGAGCAGGCTTCGAAACTCGTCAAAAAGATCCTGCCGAAGGGCAAAACCTATTTCGGGGTCAAACTCTTCGTGTCGGAAGAGACCGTGGAAGGAAAGCTCGTCCATAAAGCGGGCAAGAATATCTCTTCGGGCGATGCCTACGCGACGATGTTCCGCATCAACGATTTCACCTACGCGGAGACGGCGAACGTCATTCAGACGATCAACACGTTTATGAAGTCGATGGGCAGCGAATCCGGCTTCGATATTTCTTCCGTGACCGGATCGATCGAGGACGCCGTCACCGATCTCTTCAACAAACTCCAAGAGAGAGATTATAAGATCTCCGTTCGCTTGTTCGGAAAGAATTCTTCGAGCAAGGGAGGTCTTATGCTCCCGAGCATCTACGAACTCGTCGAGAGTTTAGTCGCGCCGCGCCTCGAAGGCGAAGAAACGTTCACGAGCGCGGACGCACAGCAGATCCTTGCCCTCGTCTACGATTCGAACGCGAATAAATCCGTTACCTTCTCTCCCTCGCAAGCGGACGATCTTTTGGACGACGTAAACGATAAATTCTATATTTCTCACGACAGCGCGCTCGCCGCGTCCGACCTCTTCGGCGAAGGCACGGCAAACCTTTCGGATAAGATCAACGCGAATTCCATCTACTTCAAATCTTCCGAGGAAGAGCAGAACAAGTGGGGCGCGGGATATATCAAAACCGCGCTGTTCGACGACACGAGATCGATCGACGATCTTCGTATCGGCTTAACGGGCGGCGAGATCGCGGCTTTGATCGACAAACTGCATTTGATGCCGACCGATCTTTCTTCCTCGTTCGGAGAAGTAACGATCCTCGGCGCGAATTTCAAGACGGAAAATCGGAAGACCTGCTTATCGTTCGACGTCCTTTGCACGTTCGTGAAAAACGCTTCTTCTTCGGAAAGCGTCAATCTTTCCGTTCTTTTCCCGCAAGATATCAAAGTTTCCTTCGAAATTTTAATGTTCGCCGATTCGTATTCCGAAGAGGCGCCGCGTTTCTCCTCGAAACTCTTGATAAACGATTCCGACGTCGAAAAAGTCTTTACCCTTTTGAAGGCGTTCGGCGGCGGAAACCTTTCCGCGACCGCTTTGTCGGATAAGATCAAGACCGCGCTTTCGCCCGTCTTCACTTCGCTCGAAGAAAAGATCCCCGTTTATTATTCGAACGCGGGCTTCGCTTACACGACGACGATTTCCGGAAAGACGGAAAACTGCATTTATCTCGCCGACGTCTTTACCGCTCTTATCGGATTAACGAATATCAAAGATACGATCGACGAATCGACGGGCGCGGAAATTCCCGAAGAAAACCGCACGCAGGCGGACGCCGCGCTGTTCCGCGCGAAATTGATGGAATTCGGCAGAATGCCTTCCTATAACCTCGAAGGAGAAAGTTCTTCTTGGTCCGTGGACGTCTCGGGGATCACGGATTTCTTTACCGACGACGATCTGAATTCGTTCCTCGCTTCGTTAAAGAGTAATTATTATTTAAACTCGGATCTGACCGCGGAAAACATTATGGGCGATCACGCGTCCTTCGACGTAAACGCTTCGTCCGTCTCCTTCCCCTCGATGTATGCGGACGAACGCCCCGTTTCGGAGCTTTCCGTTCCCTTAACGGGAAATGCGCTCGGCGCGCTCGTAAAGCAGACGCTCGGAGTCATTGAAATGGGCGAAGACGGTCTCGCGACGCTCGTCCAAAGCGCGGTCCGTCTCGACACGAACGAAACGGTTGAAAAGACGGACGACAAATTCCTTCTCGACCTCGCGTTCCTCGTCCGTTTGACGGGTACTTCGAACATTTTGCCGACGCATATCTTCGTAAAAGCGGAGATCGATCTCTCTTACGACTTCGTAAACGATTGTTTCCCCGCCGATCTTTCCTGCACGGCGAAGATCACGATCAATAACCTGACCGATTATCAAACCAAGAATATGTTCGGTTATATCTCCGTCCTCGGCGGTTCGATCTCTATGAATACCATATCGGATAACGTCGCGCAAAGTCTGGAAGACGGCATCAAAAAGATGCTGAATCTCTATCCGGACGGAACGGTCACCGTTTCCGAAGACGCGATCGTCCTTCCGGACGTCTTTACTTTCCTGATCAATCTGACGAATATGTCGAACGCAAGCGCCGACTCGCTCGCGAGCCGTTTGCGCGGTTTCGGCTATCAGATGAATGCGAACGGCGACCCCGAAAACGAAGCCGATTATTCTTGGGTACAAGGGCTTAAACTCTTCCTTTCGACGGACGATATGTACGTCTACACGAATATGCAACGCGCGTACTTTATGAAAGAAAAGCCCGATATGGAAAGCATTTACGGCGGCGTCGGTAATTATTTCACGACGATCGACGACACGAATTTCAATCTTACGGGCGCAGACGGGCTCTATCATTACGACGGCGCGATCAAGACTTTGAAGATTTCGGATAAAGCGCTCGGCGTCATGATCAAGAGCAAGCAAAGCTTCGCCGCCGCCGTATCGAGCGGCGTAACGGCAAGCCTCGAAAGCGTCCGCATCTTCCTTGATGGGGGCGATCTCCGCCTCGAAAGCGGCATTAAAGTAACGCTCGGAAACGATCCGGCGTACGCGATGCTTCCGAAGTACTTCTTCGTAAAAGCGTTGACGCAGGAAGATCCGAGCACTTTGAACGGATATTCGACCGCAATCTCCGTCAATAATCTCTCTCGCGCGGAGACCGTCGCGTTCTTTACGAACTTCGCTTCGCTCTCCACCGTCGGCGTCAATAACACCGCGTTCAATATCACGAACCTCGAACGCGAGATCAATAAAGCGGTAGGCGCGGGGTTGAACTCCTTTACTTCGTCCGTTACCGTGACCTACGGGACTTTTACCGCCGCCGACATCAGCGGAGAATATAACGCGACGAATTATCCGGGAGACCAAATCTCCGTTCACGAGGACGACGGCTACGCTCAAATCCCGTCCGTTTACGCCTTCTTGATCGATCTTTTGTATACCTCCAATAAACCCGCGGAAGCGGAAATGCAGCATATGCTGAATAAACTCTATGAAGAAGAATCGTCTTTGGAGAACGAGCTCGTTACGAACCCCGCAGACAACCATGGCTTTAATGGAATCGGATACAGAGGCGATAACGGTTTATTCGATCGGGTAGCCGTCTATTCCGATAATTTCCTCGCGGATAAATTCAATACCGAACTTTCGGGTTCCTCGATCAACGACGATCCCATTATTCCGAACGACGAAATCACGATCAGTTCGATCCGTCAAGCGATCATCATTCGCGCGGGCGATACCGCCGTTCAGGACGTTTGGAGAGATAAATTCTACGCGCAAGGCAGCGATTTCAACGCGACGCATAACTATATGATTGCGACCGTCGTCGCGGATCTTTCTAATTATTCTTCGGGATCTTCGACTTCGCTCGTTCCGAGTTCTTTGTGGTTCACCGTCTTGATCGATCTGACCGATCGGACGCAAAGCCGCGGACTCCTCTATGATATGAACGAAACGGATATGGATATTTTCGAACATATTCTTTCCTCGAACAATGCAAGATTCGATATTGACGTTCTTTCGATCGAACTTGCGGATCTGATCATCGGAAAGATCAACGCGCTCGCGGGTCTCGGAACGGTGATTACTTATTATTCGGCGACGGATACCTACTACTATGCGGACACCACTCCGTTTAACGATAATAAGAGAGATCTTTCGAATGAAATGACCGGAAACGGATATATCGTCGTTTCTGCCAATTAAATAAAAGGACTGTGACCGACTATGAATAACTGTGAAAAAATTTGGTCCGACATATCGGATAAACTATCGGGACTCGTTTCCCTCGCTTGCTACGAGATCTATTTCAGCAAGCTTAAACCCATAACGATCAAAGACGACGTCTTGATCCTTTCCACGCCTTTAACTTCGGTTAAAAACGGAATTGCCAAGAATTTTACCGAACCACTCAATATGGCGATCCGCGTTAGTTTGGCGCAGATCGAAGGCGCGAAAATCATTCTCGACAGCGAAGTTTCTTCCTATATCGATCAAGAAAATCAAAAAGAGGAGAAAGAAGAATTCAAACCTTCGATCAAACAGATCGTCTTTCAAAAGAATTACACGTTCGACAGCTTCGTCATCGGCGACAGCAATAAGTACGCCGCGGCGGCTGCGAGAGCGGTCGCGGAAGCGCCGGGAACCAACTTAAACCCTCTCTTTATTTACGGAATGCCGGGGCTCGGAAAGACACATATTCTGCACGCGATCGGAAACGAGATCCTTCGCAATAATCCGAATCTGAAAGTCTATTACACGACGGCGGAAAACTTTACGAACGACCTGATTTACAGCATCCGAAACAGCAACAACACCGAATTGACCCGCCAATTCCGCGAGAAATACAGAAATTTGGACGTTTTGATGATCGACGACGTCCAGTTTTTGGCGGGAAAGACGAGTTCACAGGAGAGTTTGTTTCACGTCTTCAACGATCTTTACACGGCGGAAAAACAAATCATTTTGTCTTCCGATCGCCCGATCAAAGAACTCAATTATCTGGAAGACAGGCTTACCAGCCGCTTCGCGAGCGGCGTCGTAGCCGATATTCAACCGCCTTCGTTCGAGACGAGAGTCGCGATCCTTCAAAAGAAAGCGTATCATTATAAAATAGACGTAACGCCGGAAGTCATCAATTATCTTGCGGAAAAGGAAAAATACAACGTCCGTTTGCTCGAAGGTATGTTAAAGACCGTCGGCTATTTCGCATCGTTGAATAATCGCTCGGCAAACAGCGTCGAATTCGTAAAAGAAGCCTTGCGCGACAGCTCCAATAACCAAGAATCGGACGTTACGATCCAAAAAATCGTCGACGTTACCTGCGACTATTTCGGAGTCAAGACGCAAGACGTTTGCGGAAAAAAGAAGACGAAAGAACTCGTCGAACCGAGACAACTCGCAATGTATCTGATCACCGTCATTCTTCCCGAAATCCCGCTCGCTTCGATCGGTCAGTTCTTCGGCGGAAGAGATCACACGACCGTCATTCACGCGAGAGATAAAATGCAAGCGCAGATCACGGAAAACGAAGGTTTCAAGAAAAAAGCGGAAGACATTAAGAACTTGATCTACAATAAGTAAATACTTTCGAAAGAAACCTTTACCATTGAAATTCGAAAGAAAAAATCAAAATTTTTTCTTTCGTCTATCCTCGGTTTTGATCGGTACGATCGTTCTCTCGAAGAAATAAAACTTTTTTATTCGATAGAAATTTCGATCCTACCTTCATAGAAAAAAAACTCCGTTTTTATCAAAGATCGAAGTCGATGTTGACAACGTGAAGAAAGTAACAGTCATTCACTTTGATTCTACATAAAATCAACAGAGTTTTGAACAGCAAATAATAATATATTTACTTTTAAGTAGGTCTATGATATACTATATATTGTGGTGTTAAGGGTGTTTTCCACTTTTACACACCCGTTATTATTAGAAGTTATTGTTATCTACAAAAAAAGATAAAAAGGAGCAAAAATGAAAATCAACGTTGATTCCCTTTCTTTATCCGAAGCGGTAAATAAAGTCATCAAAGCAATATCGATCAAGAAGAACAATCCCGTCTTGGAATGCATCAAACTTTCGGCGCATGACAACAGTCTCGTTTTGACTGCGACCGATATGGAGCTTTCGATCGAAAAGAAGATCGTGGCGGACGTTATTATCGACGGCGACATTCTCGTCCCCGGTAAGTTTTTCTCCGAATTCATTCGCACGTTGAACGAAGAGAGTTTGTCTCTTGAATGCTCCGACGGGGTAAACCTCGAAATCAAGTACGGCGAAAGTTACGGCTACATCAAATGCCTGAACGTCGAAGATTATCCGAACGTAGGCGAGGTTATGAATCGCTATTTCATTACCCTTAATAATAAGGATATGAAGAGTTTGATCGCGAAGACGGTTTTCTGCGCTTCGACGGAAGATAACAGGCAAGTCCTCAAAGGATGCCTGATGGAAGTAAACGACGATAAAGTGACGATGGTTGCTTTGGACGGCTATCGCCTTGCTCTTTGCAATAAGACGATCAAAGCCAGCAGCGACGAAAAGTTCAGCTGCATCATTCCCGCGCGTTCGCTTCTCGAAATCAGTAAGATGATCTTAAACGACGAGGACGATATCACGTTGAAGATGGACGGAGAAAAGCTTCGCGTGGAGATCGAAAACACCGTCTTGATCACTCGCTTGATCAAAGGAGACTTTATTAATTACAAAAACATTATCAATAAAGACTTTTCCGCGATCGTGACGCTTTCCAAGAGTCAATTCAGCGAATATATCGACAGAGCTTCTTTGATCTCCCGTATCAGCAAAAACAATCTCGTTAAGATCGAAGTCAAAGAAAACTATATCAAGGTCGAAAGTAATTCCGAAATGGGTAATTTGAACGAATCCTTGCCCGCGCGCGTCGAAGGAAAGGATAACGTTATTTGTTTTAACGGAAAGTATCTCCAAGATTTCCTCGCCGTTATAGACGACGAATTTATCAAAATGAATATCAAAGCGTCGAGCGCGCCCTGCGTCTTCACCCAAGTGGATAAAGACGATTATTTATTCCTCGTTCTCCCGATGCGCGTCGTGGGATAAAATGAAAGTAGAAAAGGTATCGCTCGAACGGTTCAGAAATTATCAAAAACAAGAAATTGCTTTCCATGATGGGTTGAACGTCATTTGCGGGCTTAACGCAAGCGGCAAAACAAACCTTATGGAAAGTATTTTTGTGTCGGCGATCGGTCGCTCCCCCCGAACGAAAAACGAAAAAGATTTGATCAAGATGGGCGAGGAAAACGCATTTATCCATCTTACCTTGCAAAAGAAATTCAGAGAGCATAAAATAAACGTCGAAATCTCCCGTTCGGAAGGAAAGAAGATCAAGATCGACGACGCGGTGATCACCCGTCTAGGAGAGCTTCTCGGGCTTCTGACGGTCGTCTATTTTTCGCCGGACGAACTTAAAATGATCAAAGAAGCGCCGCAGGAGAGAAGAAAATTTATCGATCTTTCTCTTTCTCAGGAAAGCAAGCCTTATTATCTCTCGCTCGCGCGCTATAATAAGATCCTCGCTCAACGCAATAAACTGATCAAAACGGCGGATTTCGCCGAATTTTCGACGACCGCATTCATTTGGGAAACGCAAATGAGCGAAGCGGCGGCGGACGTCATTTTGAAAAGAAAGGAATTTATATCGAAAATATCGAAGATCGCTTGCGATTATCACGAAAAAATAGCGGGAGAAGGAGAAGACCTTACGCTCGTTTACGAGCCTTGCTCCGAAAAAGAAAGCAGGGAAGAAATCAAAGCCGATCTTGAAAAGCAACTCGAAGAAAACCGAAAGAAAGATTACGAACTCGGGTATACTTCGATCGGCGTTCACAGAGAAGATTTTTCGATTACGACGAAAGGCGTCGATCTCAGAAAGTTCGGGTCTCAGGGGCAGCAACGGACCGCCGCGCTCGCGATCAAACTCGCGGAGATCGAATATTATTACACGGAGTCGGGAGAGAAGCCCGTCCTGCTTTTGGACGACGTCTTATCCGAACTCGACAAAAAACGCCGCTCCGCGCTTTTGAAAGCGACGGAAGGAACGCAAACCTTTATTACCTGTACGGAATTTTCGGAAGACGTCGGCGACAGGGAAGTCCATATCGTAAAAATCAATAAAGGGGAAGTCGTTTTCGAGAGTTAAAAGAAATTTAATTCTTTTGATAAAAAATATTTTTTTATAAATTTAACGATTTTTTTCATTGTGGATAACTCAAAATTTATAAAAAAATTTTATCAAACTATTTACTTATATAATAATTATATTATATAATATATATTATTTATACGCACGCGCACACGCACGCGCGTTTATAATGATGATTACGATTTTGTAAGCGGAGGGAAAAATGGAAAGAAACAATTCCTATAATGAGGACGCGATACAGGTACTCGAAGGTTTGGAACCGGTTCGTGTTCGTCCGGGTATGTATATCGGTTCGACGGATGAAAGAGGTCTGCATCATCTCGTGTCCGAGATCGTGGATAACAGTATCGACGAAGCTCTCGCCGGTTACTGCACGGATATTTACGTTACGATCAATAAGGACGGCAGCGTCTCCGTCCAAGATAACGGTCGCGGAATTCCTACGGGCTTTAAGAAGTCCGAAGGTAAATCGGCGGTCGAAGTCGTCTTGACGAAGCTTCACGCAGGCGGTAAATTCGGCGGCTCCGGCTACACGATCTCCGGCGGTCTGCACGGCGTCGGTCTTTCCGTCGTTAACGCGCTTTCCGAATGGCTTGTCGTCGAGATCTGCCAAAACGGACATATCTTCAAACAGGAGTATTCGCGCGGCAAGCCGAATTACGAGCTGAAAGTCGTCGGCGACAGCGATCAGACCGGAACGAAGGTCACTTTCTTCCCCGATAAAGAAATTTTCGAGACGATCGTCTTTAAGTACGACACTTTGAAGCATCGTCTGCGCGAGCTTGCGTATTTGAATAAAGGATTGCATATCAATATCAAAGATCTGCGCCACGAGACCCCGCTCGAAGACGATTTCAAGTACGACGGCGGTATCATTCATTTCGTCGAGGATCTGAACTCGGCGCACGAGAAACTCTTTACCGATATCGTCTATTTCGACGAGAAAGTCGGGACGAGCGAAATCGAGATCGCTCTTCAATATAACGAAACCTATAACGAGACGGTGTACGCCTACGCGAATAATATAAACACCGAAGAGGGCGGCACCCACCTCGACGGCTTTAAGGCGGCTTTGACCCGTATTATCAACGACTACGGTCATAAGATGAATTACCTTAAAGAGAGCGAGAAACTCTCCGGTGAAGACGTCCGCGAAGGATTGACCGCGGTCATCAACGTTAAACTTACGAATCCGCAATTCGAAGGTCAGACCAAAACCAAGCTCGGCAACAGCGAGATGAGGACGATCGTTTCGCGCGTCTTGACCGAATGCCTCGGGACGTATATGGAGGAGCATCCGAAAGAGTCCAAGGAGCTCGTTTTGCGCTCGATCAACGCGCAAAAGGCAAAAGAAGCCGCGAGAAAAGTCCGCGACGAGACCCGCCGCAAAGGTTTCCTCGAAAACACGACGCTTCCCGGTAAGCTTGCGGACTGCACCGAGAAAGACGCTTCCAAATGCGAAATCTTCTTAGTCGAGGGCGATTCCGCAGGCGGCAGCGCGAAATCGGGCAGAGACAGGCGCTTCCAAGCGATCCTTCCTCTTCGCGGTAAAATTTTGAACGTCGAAAAGGCAAGGCTCAATCACGTCCTCGAAAACGAAGAGATCAAATCGATGATCACCGCGTTCGGCGGCGGTATCGGCGACGAATTCAGCACCGAAAAGCTCCGTTACGACAAGATCATCTGCATGACCGATGCCGATGTGGACGGCTCGCATATCCGTATTTTGATGCTGACGTTCTTCTTCCGCTTTATGCGCCCTTTGATCGAAGAAGGTCACGTCTATATCGCGCAGCCCCCGCTCTATAAAGTCAGCAAAGGCAAGGACGAGAAATATTTCTATAATGACGATGATCTGAATACCTATCTCGATTCTCTCGGCAGAAAGGGGTATGAGATTCAGCGTTACAAAGGTCTCGGTGAAATGGACCCCGAACAGCTTTGGGAGACGACGATGAGCCCCGAATCGAGGATCCTTTTGAAAGTCAGATTGGAAGACGCGATGAAGGCGGACGAAACCTTTACCGTCCTTATGGGCGAGCAACCCGAGCTTCGCCGTCAATTCATCGAGCAGAACGCGAAACTCGTCGCCGAACTTGATATTTAACGAGGTGTAATATGAAAGATAAAGAATTGCAACACGGAGATATAATCGATAATACCAAGATCGTGGAGGTCGGTTGCGAAAGCGAAATGAAGAAATCCTTCATTTCCTACGCGATGGCGGTCAACGTCAGCCGCGCGATCCCCGACGTCCGCGACGGATTGAAACCCGTGCATCGCCGCATTTTGTACGCGATGAACGAGATCGGTCTGACGCCCGATAAGCCGTTTAAGAAATGCGCGACCATCGTCGGTGACGTTCTCGGTAAGTATCACCCCCACGGTGACAGCTCGGTCTACGACGCTCTCGTCCGTCTCGCGCAAAACTTCTCGATCAATATGCCCCTCGTGGACGGTCACGGTAACTTCGGTTCGGTGGACGGAGACCCCGCCGCCGCATACAGGTACACCGAAGCGAGAATGAGCAAAATGGCGCTCGAAATGCTGCGCGATATCGATAAGGAGACGGTAGATTTTTATCCGAACTTCGACGACACGCGTATGCAGCCCGAAGTCCTTCCTTCGCGCTATCCGAACCTGCTCGTAAACGGGTCGGACGGTATCGCCGTCGGTATGGCGACTTCGATCCCGCCGCATAACCTTTCCGAAGTCATCGACGCAACCTGCGCGCTCATTGACGATCCCGATATCGATATTTTGGATCTTATGAAGTACGTCCCGGCTCCCGATTTCCCGACCGGCGCGATGATTCTCGGCAGTCAGGACGTCCGCAACGCCTATATGACGGGTCGCGGCAGCTGCATTCTCCGCGCGAAGACCGAGATCGAAGAATATGCGAACGGGACGCGCAGCCGCATCGCGGTCACCGAGATCCCGTATCAAGTCAATAAAGCGAAACTCATCAAGACGATCGCCGACCTCGTTAAAGATAAGAAAGTCGAAGGCATCGCCGATATTCGCGACGAGTCCGACCGCGTCGGTATGCGCTTCGTCATCGACATCAAGCGCGACGCGAACGCCCAAGTCGTCCTGAACACTTTGTTTAAGCACACGGAGCTTCAAAAATCCGTCAGTATGATTTTCCTTGCGCTGGACGACGGCACGCCCAAGATCATGAACCTCAAAGAGATTTTGACGGCGTACGTCAAGCATCAGCAGGACGTCGTGGACAGGCGCACGAAATTCGATCTCCAAAAAGCAGAAGATAGGAATCATATTCTTTCGGGTCTCGTGATCGCCCTTCAAAATATCGACGAAGTCATTGCGATCATTCGCGCCGCGAAGGACAGAGCGGAAGCGCAGACCCGTTTGATGGACGCATTCTCTCTTTCCGATAAGCAAGCGAACGCGATCCTCGATATCCGCCTGCACCGCTTGACCTCGATGGAGACGGGCAGTTTGATCGCGGAAATGGAAGAGACCGAAAAGAATATCGCGTACTACCGTTCGATCCTCGCGGACCACACTTTGCGCGATAAGATCATTAAGGACGAAATGCTCGAAATCAAGAATAAGTTCGGGACCGAAAGAAAGAGCGAGATCACCTATGCGTACAGCGGCTTGAATATCGCCGATTTGATCGCGAGAGAAGACGTCGTCATCTCCAAGACCCATTTCGGCTACGTCAAGCGCGTTCCTTTGAAGGAATATCGTTCGCAACACAGAGGCGGCGTAGGCGTGACGGCGCATAAGCCGAAGGACGAAGATTTCGTCACCGATATCTTTACCTGCTGCACGCACGACGAACTTTTCTTCTTTACCAATTACGGCAAAGTCTACGTCATCAAGGCGTATGAAGTTCCCGAAGCGGCGAGAACCGCGAGAGGAAGGGCAATCGTCAACCTGTTGCAACTTTCCGAAGGCGAGAAGATCACGACGATCCTTCCCGTAAACGAAGAGCAGGGCAGAACGGGGAACCTCGTCCTCGCGACCAAGAAAGGCAAGATCAAGCGTACTTCGCTTTCGGAGTACGAGAGCATCCGCCGCAGCGGAAAGATCGCGATCGGGCTCCAAGAGGGCGACGAACTCATCGCGGCGCGCCTGACGATGGGCGGCGAAGAACTCATTCTCGCGTCCTCGCTCGGCAAATGTATCCGCTTTAAGGAAGAGGACGTCCGCATTATGGGCAGGACGGCGGGCGGCGTCCGCGCGATGAAGATCGGCGAGGACGACTATATCGTCAATATGGAGCCGATCAAGGACGGCGACGAGATCCTGACGATCACCGAGAACGGCTACGGCAAGCGCACGGACGCTTCCGAATACCGCGTCCAAGGTCGCGCGGGCTCGGGTATCAAAGCGGGCACGTTTAACGAAAAGACGGGCAGAATCGCGGCGCTTAAAACCTGCGTTCCCGAGGACGACGTTATGCTGATTACCGAAAGCGGCGTGATCATTCGCACCCACCTCGACGAGATCAGTAAGATCGGCAGAGCTTCGCAAGGCGTCAAGATCATGAGCGCGGGCAAGCTGAACAGCAAGGTCGTCAGCGTGGCGTTGACCGAAAGAGACGAAGAGGAAGAGATCCTCGAAGAAGGGCAGGAAGGCGCGGCGGTCGAGACCGCGGAGACCGAAGCCCCCGCAGAAGAATAAGCCGAACCGCCGAAAGCAAAGTATAAAGAAAAAAGTCATTGTCACGATCGGCAATGACTTTTTTTGATCGAAGAAAAGGGAATAATTTTTACGCCGCTATTTTATCGTAGATCTTAACGGAATCGATGATCCAATCGACGGGGAGATCGCCGAGGTCGAGCGAACCGACCCAATCGCCCCATTCGCCGTACTCGGTGGAGATCAGCATATGCCCTTCGTCCGAGCATATCCCTTTGCCCTTCGTCTGCCAGACTTTTTTGCCGTCGATATAGAAGGCGTAGCCGTTTTCGTCCCAATTCGTGCCGAAGGTATGGTATTCGCCGTCCGCAAGGTTCGTTTTCTCGTAGCGTTTATAAATGTTTTGATGCGCTTCGTCATAGCCGTCCCAATGCAGGGCGTGGTTCACGGAATCGCGCGCGGGAAGATACTCGAAGACGTCGATCTCCACGCCGTCCGCGCTTCCGTTCCCGAGCGAATACACGTCGCCGCACATCATCCAAAACGCGTGCCAAATACCTTTTACGGAAGGAAGTTTGCAACGGATCTCGTAATAGCCGTAGCCGTGCGTGTAGCCGGTCATCGTGACGTTGCCGTTATGATCTTCAATCGGAAGGGTCCGAACCGCGCCAGAATAGACGCCTTCGGGTCCCGTCACGAAGAGGACGTTTTTGCAGTACGTTTCATTCGTTATCGCGGCTCCCGCCGCGCCGAAATCGCCGTAATTCGCCGAGCGAAGGGCGGCGGAAAGGTCGTTTACCCAAATCGTGACGCGTCCGTCCGGCGCGGCGATCACATAGGTCAGGACGATCGAGTCTTTGTTTCGGAAGACTACGGGCGCGATAAAAAACCCGTCGTCCGTCGAAAACGCGCCGTTTTCAAGCGCCGCGCTTAGGCTTTCGCCCTGTTTAAGGTTTTCCCGTTGCTCTTGATAGGCGTCTGCAAGCGCTTGCCCGCAGCCCGCGAATTCCGCTTCGGAAGAAAACCCGAATACGTTCGCGAGAACGGCTCGATACGGGATCGGTTGCGCGGTTTGTCCTTCGGAGAAGGTCATCGCAAAGGGGTAGTTGACCCCGATCAGCGCGCTTTTCGAGCGTTCGCTTCGGACGGCTTTGATCTCCGGAACGAAGGAATAATAGCTGTAAAGCTCCGCCGCCGTCTCAAAGAAAGGGGAATAGGCTTCCGCGTGATCCGCTCCGTCGAAAAGGGTGAATTCTTCGCCGACCGCGGGAAGTTCGAGCGTGCTGATGAAATCTTCGAAGCGTTCGCCGAGGATGTCGAAGGTGTCGAGAATGACGAACCCGACCGAATCGTGCGTATGCGTTTCGAGAGAGGAAAGTTCTCCGAAATCTCCTGCGATCAAGCCGAAAGGATAGCAGTCGTCGAATCGCACCGTTATTCGGCTTTCGTTATCGCCCGCGACTTCTCTTTCGCGGGTTTCGGAGCAGAAGCGGCTTCCGCGCTTTTCGGTGCGTAAAACGAGGTGACCTTCTCCGTCCGTAAAGGCTAAATTCTTCGTCCAAAATCCCGTTCGCCTCGTTCCTTGGCGGGTGTCGCCCCAAAGATCGCGGTTCAATTCGCCGTCGAATTCGTCGGAAAAGACGAGCGTGTAATCCGAAAGGTCGATCGTTTCTTTGAATTTCGAGGGGTCATAGCGTTCGACGTTCTTCTTTTTCGCGCAACCGCCGAAGGCAAGAAGACTCGCCGAAAAAAGGGTTAAGATCAAGAGAACGGAAAGAATTTTTTTCATTTTTTTCTCCTTTTATCGGATCGTGACCGTTACGGTCTCCGAGAGAGGGAACGCGTATTCGGTCGCGGAAAAGCCGCCCGACAGATAGAATATCGGTGTTTGATCGAAGGGATTTTGCGTAAGAATCTCGCCCGATTCTTCCACCAAAGGAAGGACGAAACGGACGTTTTTTCCGAGTTTCGACACGGTGATCGTTACTCCGTTCGGCGTAAAACGATAGGAAATTTCGGCTTGAAGCGAGGGGTCTTCCGCTTCCCCGTTTACGTCATAAAAGCCCGCTCGGGCGAAAACGGTTACGGCGTTTTCTCCCGAAACGACCGATAATTTCGCGTTTCTGTCCAAGCAGGTCGCATAGCGGATCCCGCCCTTTTCGTACTCCACGCGAACGAGCAGAGACGCGTGTTTTTTCGCCCCCGTCGGCTCTTGCATATTGTTGGGTTCGGTCCGTTCGTATTCGTAGGTCGAGCCCGCGATCAGCGCGCCTTGCCCGTCTTTATAAAGCAAGGAGAGCGCACCGCCGCTTGCGTGCGCCGCGCCGCGCGTAAAGGTATGTCCGACGAAGTCGTAGGCGGTGACCGTCGCGCGGTATGCGCCCGCGCGGATCAAATAGGTGTCGAGTTCGGGATAATAGGTAAAGCCGACGCGATCGTCTTTTCGGGGAAGGGAAACGGGTTTTCTTTCCGCGATCCCTTCGCGAAGCGCGTCCGCAAGAGCGGATGCGTGGCAAAACGCGTGATGAACGCAGGGTTTTTGCCCGTTCTCGAAATAGTTCGGGCCGCCGTAAAGCTTTCCGCCGCGCGTGCAACGCTCCAAAAGGAGAAAGGTTTTCTCGGCGGCGTCTCCGAATCGTTCGTCGCGTTTCGCCAAAAAGGCGAGAGCGCCGATCGCTCCGTCCGACGTGCGGCTTCCGTAATACGTCCATTTGTTGTTTCGGACGCCGAAAGAATTATCCCAGCCGCCGTCCGGCAAAAAGAAATCCGATAGCTTTCGCGCGTGATCCGTCAAAAGGACAAGCGCGGCTTCGTCTTTAAGAAGCGAGGCGGCGTGGATCAAGCAGGGCAGGGACTCTTCTGCGATATATCCGATATCGATGGGCAGACACCCTTTCGGAGAGCGGGCGTCGTGCGGTTTTCCTTCGCCGAAAAGAAGCCCGTTTTCGGTAAAGCAGCCGAGGCAATAGCGGAGGAGTTCGCGCGCTCTTTCGGCGTAGGCTTCGTCGCGGGCGTATTCGTAATACAAGGCGTTCGCCAAGGACGCGGCGCAGTAATAATTGACGTAGGCGGGAAATCCGATCGTCATTTTTTCGTGTACCCAGCGCGCGGAATCCGTCGCGGCTTTTTCGATCCTCTCTTTTAAGGTCGGAGGGAGCTTGTCCTTGAAATATAAAAGGGTCTTCAAAAGTCCGATCGCCGAAAAGGCGGTGATCCCTTTCCATTCGGACGTGAAATCGTTTTGCACCGCGCCTTCCTCGTCGGTCAGTTTTTCGCGGAAAAAGAGAAGTCCGCTCACCGCGCGGAGATAGGATTTTTTCCCCGTAAGCGCGTAAGCGTAGACGAACGGGTAGATCGCGTTGTCCGCTCTTCCGTGAGGGGTCGAGCAGCTTTCGCAACGGAATCCGCCGTAAAATCGGTCTTCTTCGTCCGTTATTTGCGCGTCGACGAGCGCGGCGCACCATTTGAGAAACAAAGCGTGATATTTGTCGGTCATATCTCTATTATATCACATTATCGAGTGCATTTTCCCCGCGATAATCCCATTTTTTCGCACTATCTTATTATTCGAACGCCAATCGCGTTGAACAAAGATCGCGCCTGTGTTACAATGAGCAAAACGGAACGAAAGGAGAAAAGATATGCCCGCAGTTTTACCGGAGTTGTTTTCCGATCCTTGTATTAAAAAAAGACCCGCGCCCATTATGACCGCATCGGATCTTCCGTATCCTTGCTCTCTCGTCTTTAACGCCGGCGTGATCAAATATAAAGGCGAATACGTTATGATCTTCCGAAACGATTACGGATCGGATCGTTCGACCTTCGAAAACGAAGGAAAAGACTTTACGGGGACAAGCATCGGGATCGCGCGCAGTAAAAACGGCGTGGACGGGTGGCGCTTCGACCCGCTGCCCATTTTGGACAGCAACGATCCGAATAAAGACCCCGAGCTCAGAAGGTTTTACGACCCCCGCATCATCGAGATCGAGGGAAAACTCTACCTTTGCCTTGCGATGGCGACGCAGCACGGGATTTGCGGAGCGATCGCGGAGCTCGCGCCCGACCTCAAATCCTGCCGATTGATCAGCCACAGCGTCCCGGATAACCGAAATATGGTCCTGTTCCCCGAGAAGATCGGCGGCGAATTCGTTCGTTTGGAGCGTCCGATGCCCGTTTACAGCCGCGGCGGCGATCGCTTCGATATTTGGCTTTCCCGTTCGCCGGATCTCGAATACTGGGGCAGGAACGCGTTCGTTCTCGGCGTGGAGAACGTCCCTTGGGCGAACGATAAGATCGGACCGACCGCATCTCCGATCAAGACCGAAAAAGGCTGGCTCACGCTGTTTCACGCGGTGGATCGCGACGAGTCGAGAGGAAAGAACGGTTGGGAAAAGAAATGGACCAAACGCTATACGGCGGGGATGATGCTTTTGGACTTGAAGGATCCCTCCAAAGTCCTTTCCGTCTACGAAAAGCCTTTGATCGCGCCCGATCTGCCGTTCGAGACGGACGAAGGATTCCGCGAGAACGTGATCTTCCCCTGCGGGATGCTCCTCGAAGATTCGGGCGAAGTCAAGATCTATTACGGCGCATCCGACACCTGCGTCTGCCTCGCGACCGCCGACCTCGGCGATCTTTTGGCGCGATTCGATCGCTGACAGAGTCTTTTCAGTAAAACGGAAAAACGCAGTCACGGTTTCGTGACTGCGTTTTTTTCGTCGCGGCGATCGCGCGGCTTTTATTTTTGAAAGAGATCGGCGATCTTCTTGCCGCTCGGATCGAACGCCGAGTAGAGGTAGCCGCCCGCGCTTCTGACGGTAAGGACGTTATATCCTTCCGCTTCGGGCAGGTTTTCTTTTACGCTCGTCAGGCGAATATAGGTCAAATAGAGATCGGCGGGGCGATAATAGGCAGTCAGATCGCTGACGTGATCGTGACCGTAAAAGACCGCTTTCGCGCCGTTTTCGCAAAGCGCGTCGAAGAGTTTTCCGTCGGTGTAGGGCGGGCAATGGATCCTGTCGCGCAGCGTTCCGTCGACGTGTTCCCAGCCTGCCGCCGAGGCTTCTTCCGTAAACGACCAATCGACGGGTTCGCCGTAGATTACGTTCTCGGGCATCTTGATCGCCGCCGCAAGCTCTTGCAGGGGCTTATGCACGACGCACATGTGCGTGAGCGCGCCGCCGTTTTTCTCTTTCATCTTCGCGTAGGTCTCCTCGTACCAAGCGACCTGCGAAGCGGAGATCGCGGTGTCCGCCTTTTTCGAAACGCCCCATTTTTCATATTCCTCTTTTTTCATCAGTTTGGAGCCGTTGTCCAAGAAAAAGAAAGCGTCCTTGATATAGCCGTCCGCGCCGAGGACGGAGACTGCGTAATTGCCGTAGCCCGAGACGGTCTCGCCGCTCGCGGTCGTTTTTACGTCCGATTCCATCAAACAGAGCGGAGATTCGCTCCAAATCTCGACGACTTTTTTCCGCGAAGTCATCAAGACGGGGCGGTCTCCTTCGTGATTGCCGAGAACGGGCGCCCAGTAGGCCCCGAACGCGTCCATCAGGTCGCGGAAGCCGCGGACGCGTACTTCGTCGTGCAGACCGTTCAAGGTGTCGCCGCCGAGCAGGATCAAGTCGGGCTTGACCCGATCGACGTACGCGATCATGCGGTCGATCGTCTTCCTCGTCGGGGTTTGCAGTTCGCAAAGGTGGTTATCCGTCATAAGAAGAATGCGGAAATCCGCGTCGGAGATCGCTCCGTTTTCGATCTTCGCGAGGGCGGGGGAGCCGCTTTTATTCAAAGGATCGGACGCGGAAAGAAGGCGGACGTTCGACGCGATCGGCGTGATCTTTTCTTTATCGTAAGAAAGAGGGACTTGATAAAAGACGGCGGCGAACGCGATAATCGCCGCGATTAAGACGCAAAGGATGCAAACGATCGCTGTTTTTCCTTTTCCCATTTTCTTTTCCTCCTTCCCGGCGGGGCGCCTTGAAACGCTCCGAAATAAGTATAGCACAGAATCGCGCGGAAAGAGCGGAGAAACTTTTGAAATTCGCGGAAATTCGGGAGAAAGCCGACGCGTTTTCGGGGTGAAAAAGGCGGCGACGGATCGCATTTCTCTTATTTGCGGAGAAAACGAGAAAAAAGATTAAAATTTTTTTGAAAAAGCTATTGACAAGCGTTTTTCGATATGTTAACATAATTAGGCTATCTCGAAAAAAGAGGTGGCGATCGTAGTTTGAAAACAGAATAGATTGAGCAAAAAATTAAAGCAAGTGATTTCTGTCAATTCATAATTTATTATGAGTTTTGAGCGCAGTCCGAGAGGGCTGCGGAAAACCAAGATTAAACTTAAGAGTTTGATCCTGGCTCAGGACGAACG
>JAIKVL010000002.1 GCA_024685775.1 Clostridia bacterium
TAAGCATAATATCGAGCTTAACGAGCTCGCTCTTTTGGAATCCTGTGATTTCGTAATCCATACTCGCATAGCCGCGCGTGCGGGACTTCAAATCGTCGACACCTCGCGCGCGAAATTGATCTACGATATTCCTCTTGCGGAGATCGTCTACGACTTTTTCGACGATTTGAAGTCCCGCACGCGCGGCTATGCGAGTATGGATTACGAAATCACAGGATTCCAAAAGAGCGAGCTCGTTAAGCTCGATATTATGCTTAACGGCGAAGTTTGCGACGCTTTGAGTTTGATCGTCCATAAGGACGACGCGTATCCCCGCGGCAGGACGATCGCGGAGAAACTCAAAGAAGTGATCCCGCGCCAAATGTTCGAAATCCCGATCCAAGCCACCGTCGGCGGGAAAGTCATTGCGCGCGAAACGGTCAAGGCGATGCGTAAAGACGTCCTTGCCAAGTGCTACGGCGGCGATATAACGAGAAAGAAAAAGCTTCTCGAAAAGCAAAAAGAGGGTAAAAAGAGGATGCGGCAGGTCGGCAGCGTCAGCCTTCCGAGCGAAGCCTTTATGTCTATTTTGAAGCGGTGAGATCTTTTTTCGACGATTTTTCCCTGTATATTCATATCCCGTATTGCGCTTCGAAATGCGCGTACTGCGATTTTTTGTCCTTTGCGGATCGAACGACGATGCGCGATTATTTCGGCGCGCTCGTCAAGGAGATCGAAAGAGAATCGAAAAAGCATAAGAGAAAGGTGACGAGCGTCTATATCGGCGGGGGAACGCCGTCGCTTACCACTGCATTTTTCCCTGCGCTCAAAGACGCGATCTTCGGGAATTTCTCCGTCGAGAGCGATGCGGAAATCAGCGTCGAAGCGAATCCCGAAAGCGTAACGGAAGAATTCGTCCGCGCGGCGAAGGACCTCGGCGTCAACCGAGTCAGCCTCGGCGTCCAGTCTTTGTCCGATCGCCTCTTAAAGCGGATCGGTCGCGTTCACGACGAAAAAACGGCGCTTGCCGCGCTGACGCTCTTGACCGAAAATTTTCCTTCCGTCGGCGCGGACGTAATGGTCGGGCTTCCTTCCGAGACGGATTCGGACGTTTCGGAGACGATCGAAAAACTTTCCGATTTTCCGCTGTCGCATCTGTCCTGTTACGGTTTGATCCTCGAAAAGGGGACGAGATTATACGAAGAAGCGAAACACGGCGATTTTATACCCGACGAGGACCTTTCCGCGGATCGTTACGATCTCGCTTGCGATCTCCTCGGGAAGCGCGGGTTTTCGCGCTATGAGATCAGTAACTTTTGCCGCGACGGAAAAGTCTGCCGATATAATACCTCCGTTTGGCAGTACGCGGATTATCTCGGTCTCGGTCTCGGAGCGAGTTCTTTTATCAAGCGCGACGGAGGATTTCCCGCATCGCGCAGGCGCAACGCGCGCGATCTTATCAAATATATCGAAAGCGAAGGCGCGGCGCGCCCCGCCTTTCAAAGGATCGACTCGGAAGAGGGAAAAGAAGAATTCATTATGCTCGGTTTGCGCCTTTCCGAGGGGCTGGATCTCGCTCGTTACCGTTTGCTTTTCGGATCGGATCTTCTCGAAGAGAGGGCGGAAAATCTTGAAAAACTCGCTCCTTTTCTCTTGTTTTCCGAGGATAAACTTGCGATCAGACCCGAATTTTTTTACGTCTCGAATTCGATCATTTCCGATCTAATATAATATATTGTTATTTGTTTATTTGTGTTTTTCCGCACGCAATCATTATCGGATTTTTGTCGTCGCGGAATTTTTTTGGAAAATTTTCGAAAAAACGGCATAAAGGGGTTGACAAAGGAACATAATGGTAATACAATGTTAGCAGTCGAAAGTCGAGAGTGCTAACACTCGAAAAAGAAAACTGCCAAGGCAGTAAAGGAGGCAAAAAGATGGACCTTTCCGCGAGGAAAAGAAAAATTCTCGGATTACTCGTCGAGCGGTACATTAAAACAGCCGAACCCGTTTCGAGTTCAGAGATCAAAACGTTATACGGCGAGGATATCAGCTCCGCGACGATCCGCAGCGAGCTTTCCGCGCTCGAAGAGCTCGGCTATCTCGTTCAGCCGCACGTTTCCGCGGGGCGCATTCCGACCGAGCTTGCCTATAAACTCTACGTCGAGAACGTTCTCTCGGGAGAGAAGAAGGAGATCGAGGTCGCCGGCGTTCGCGATTATCTCGGAAGAAAGATCGTCGAGATCGAGGACGTCGTCCGCAACACGGCGCGCGTCATTTCCGACGCAACGAATTACACGAGCGTCATCGTCATCAAAAACACCGATGAGATCCGCATCCGCGAAGTCAAGATCGTCGAGGTGGACGCGGGCAAAGCGCTCGTCGTCATTATGACGGACAGCGGCGTTATAAAAGATAACATCATCGACATCCCCGTCAATATGGGAAGCGGCTACGTCAGCGCGGCGAATAACGTCGTGAACGATCTGTTTTCGGGGCGCACCTTGAAAGAGATCAAGTCGCAAAATATGAATATTGAAGGCGAAATGCTTCAATATCACGATATTTTCGATAAGATCGTCAATCTTTTGGAGGAGTACGCTTCGGGGCGTCACGATAAAGTCTTCGTCGAAGGGACGAGCAAAATGTTCGATCACCCCGAGTTCAACGAACCGGATAACGCGAAGAACTTCATCAAACTTCTCGATGAAAAAGATAAACTCGGCGAACTTATGACGACGGACGGCGATATCGAGCTTTCCGTCCGAATCGGAAAGCCGGATGGACTGAACGACAACTGCTCGATGGTCACGGCGCGCTATTCGATCGGCGGCGCGGAGATCGGAAAAGCGGGCGTTATCGGTCCGGAAAGAATGGATTACGACAAGGTCGTCAGCGTCCTGCACTATATCCAAAAGGTATTCGGCGGGGAAGCGGACGAGAAAAAGGAGAACTCAAATGGCGAAATCAGGACAAGAAAATAAAAAGAAGGCTCCGGAGAATGACGGGGCGGAAGAGCTCGTTTCTTTCGATACCGAATCCTTGGTCAAGGAAGAGGAAAAGAAAGTCGATCCCGAAGTCGAAAGGCTGACGGCTGAGCTCAAAACGGAAAAAGATAACTATTTAAGGCTTCGCGCCGATTACGAGAATTTCCGTCGCAGAAATCTGGACGCGACGATTAAGGCGCGGCAAGACGGGACGGCGGACGCCGTCGAAGCGATCCTTCCGATCATCGACAGCATCGATCGCGCGCTGAAAATCTCGCAGGACGATAAGTCGAAAGAAGGATTGAATTTGATCAAAAAGCAGATCGAGACCTCGCTCACCGGACTCGGCGTCAGCGAGATCGAGACGGACGGAGCGGAATTCGACCATAACTTGCATAACGCGGTCCAGCGCGCGGAAGTCGAAGAAAGCGAAGTCGGAAAGATCCTCGAAACCTACCAACGCGGCTACAAACTCGGAAATAAAGTCATCCGTTACGCGATGGTCAAGGTCGGTGTGGAGAAATCGGAATAAAAGGATAAAGGTTATCCTTAATAAATAAAAACGTATCGAGGCGTTGCCTCAAATAAATAAAAGGAGATGTGAATTATGAGTAAAATTATCGGTATTGATTTGGGAACCACGAACTCTTGCGTAGCCGTTATGGAAGGCGGCGAAGCCACCGTTATCGCAAACGCGGAAGGCTCGAGGACCACTCCGTCCGTCGTCGCTTTCTCGAAAGACGGCGAAAGAATCGTCGGTCAAGCCGCGAAGCGTCAGGCGGTCACCAACCCGCAACGCACCGTTTCTTCGATCAAGAGAGAAATGGGAACGACTTACACCGTTAAAATCGACAACAACAGCTTTTCTCCGCAAGAGATCAGCGCAATGATCCTTTCCAAACTGAAAAAGGACGCGGAAGCCTATATCGGACAAAAAGTCACCCAAGCGGTCATCACCGTCCCGGCGTACTTCTCCGACAGCCAGCGTCAAGCGACCAAGGACGCGGGTAAGATCGCGGGTCTCGAAGTCCTTCGTATCATCAACGAACCGACCGCGGCGGCGCTTGCGTACGGTCTTGATAAATCGGAAAACAAGAACCAAAAGGTCTTGATCTACGACCTCGGCGGCGGTACGTTCGACGTGTCGATCCTCGAAATCGGCGACGGCGTCTTCGAAGTCCTTTCCACGAACGGCGATACTCGTCTCGGCGGCGACGACTTCGATAACAAATTGATGGACTATATCGTCAGCGAATTCAAAGCGAAAGAGGGCGTCGATCTCTCCACGGACAAAGTCGCGATGCAGCGTATCAAAGAAGCGGCGGAGAAGGCGAAGATCGAGCTTTCCGGTATGACCAAGACGAACGTTAACTTGCCGTTCATCACGGCGGGCGCGGACGGTCCGAAACACCTTGATATGGATATCACGAAAGTGAAATTCGACAGCTTGACCGCCGACCTTATCGAGAGAACGATCCGCCCGACCAAGCAGGCGATGTCCGATGCGGGGCTTACCTTCTCGGAGATCTCCAAAGTCATCCTCGTCGGCGGCAGCACCCGTATCCCCGCGGTTATCGACGCGGTTCGTAACTTGACCGGAAAAGAGCCTTACAAGGGTATCAACCCGGATGAGTGCGTCGCGATCGGCGCGGCGATCCAAGCGGGCGTTCTCGGCGGCGAAGTCAAAGACGTCTTGCTTCTCGACGTTACTCCGCTTTCCCTCGGTATCGAGACGATGGGCGGCGTCTTTACCAAACTCATCGACAGAAACACCACGATTCCGACTTCGAAATCGCAGATCTTCTCGACTGCGGCGGATAATCAACCTTCCGTCGAGATCCACGTCCTGCAAGGCGAGCGCGCGATGGCGAGCGGCAATAAGACCCTCGGCAGATTTATTTTGGACGGCATCGCTCCCGCGCCCCGCGGCATCCCGCAGATCGAAGTTACCTTCGATATCGACGCGAACGGCATCGTAAACGTCAAGGCGAAGGATAAAGGCACGAACAAAGAGCAGAGCATTACGTTGACCGCGAGCTCCAACCTCTCCGAAAGCGATATCGACGCGGCGATCAAAGACGCGGAGAAGTACGCGGAAGAGGATAACAAGCGTAAGGAACTCTTTGAAATGAAGAACAGCGGCGAGCAGCTCATCTACACCGCGGAAAAAGCGGTCAAGGACAGCGGCGACAAGCTCAGCGAAGAAGATAAAAAGACCGTCGAAGATGCGGTCAAAGTCGCGAAGGAAGAAATGAACGTGGACGACGTCGACAAGATCAAAGCCGCGATCGAGAAACTTTCCTCGGCGATCAATCCGGTCTTTACCAAGCTCTATCAACAAGAGCAAGCGAACAATCCGGGCGCGGGAGAAAACCCCGGCGACGGAAATATCAACGGGAACGGAACCGTCGAATAATTCAATTCAATAACGTTTGCAGAGAGGACAAAACCTCTCTGCAATTCGACGTTTTATCGAGCGATCGACAGCGCGTCGAAAAGGGAAAACTATGGCAGAAAAATTTGACTATTATGAAACGCTCGGCGTAAATAAGAACGCAACGGACGAGGAGATCAAATCCGCCTATCGCAAGATGGCGAAAAAGTATCACCCCGACCTTTATTCGACCAAACCCGAAGCGGAGCGCAAGCAAGCGGAAGAGCAATTCAAAAAGGTGAATCACGCTTACGACGTCTTGTCCGATAAGCAAAAACGCGCGGCGTACGACCAATACGGCGATGAAAACGGCCCGATGGGCGGTGGATTCGGCGGCGCGGGCGGCGCGCAGGGATTCAGCGGTTTCGACGACTTCTTCGGCGATTTCTTCAATGCGTTTACGGGCGGCAGAAGAGGCGGTTCGCGCGGATCCAATCGAATCGACGGCGACGATATCACCTTGAATATAACGATCGACTTTACCGAAGCCGTCAAAGGCGTTCAAAAGGATATTCCGATCACGCGTCAGGAATCCTGCCCGGACTGTAAAGGAACGGGGGCGAAAGGCGGGACGGCTTATAGGACCTGCGCCAAGTGCGGCGGGACCGGTAGGGTGACGATGCGCCAAAACACGATCTTCGGCACGCAAGTCATTCAAAGCGTTTGCCCGGATTGCCGCGGCGCGGGTAAGATCATCACCGACACTTGTAAAAACTGCGGCGGGAAAGGAACGGTTAAAAAGTCTCGCGTGATCCACGCGAATATCCCTGCGGGAATCGACAACGGGCAGATGATGACCTTCTATAACGAAGGAAACGCGGGTAAGAACGGCGGCAAAAACGGAAACTTGATCATTATCGTGAACGTTCGACCGCACGCGCTTTTCAAGAGAAAAGGTTACGACGTCTATTTCGACGTTCCGATCTCTTATGCGACGGCGGCGCTCGGAGGTGAGATCCAAGTCCCGACTTTGGACGGCGTCGTAAAATACAAAGTCGCGGAGGGGACGCAGACCGGGACGGTTTGCAGGCTTTCCGGAAAGGGGATCAAACGCGTAAATTCCGAATCGCACGGCGATATTTACTTTACTTTGCAGGTCCAGACGCCGAGCGGTCTTTCGAGATCGCAAAAAGAAATTCTTGAAAAATTCGACGAGAGCCTTTCTTCCGGGCAAAGTCCCAAGCAAAAGAAATTCGCGGAGTATTTGAAAAAATGATCAAGATCATCGTTAAGACGACGCATGAGGGCGCGGAGATCGTCTCCGACGCCCTTTATCGCTTTTCAAGATCGGGCGTCGCGGTGGACGACGCCGCGGATCTCGCTGATCTTTGGGGATCTTCTCTGGTCTGGGATTACCTCGAAGACAGCGTCCTGAACCGCCCGAAAGAGGTCACGGTGACGGGATTTTACGAGGGAAATTATTCGGATATTTCCGATGATCTCGAAGAAACGATCTCCCGCATAAAAGAGAACTGTCCTTTTGCATGTCCTTTGGAGTTATCCATTGAAGAAGTAAAAGAGCAAAACTGGACGGAAGATTGGAAAAAGTGTTATAAGATCATCGAAGTCGGAAAGATCTCGGTCGTCCCGATCTGGAAGAAAGACGAGGCGACTGGCGAAATCAAAGTCCTGATCGATCCCGGATCCGCGTTCGGAACGGGCGAGCATGAAAGCACGCGCCTTTGTTTGAAACTCTTATCCGAAATTCCTCTCGAAGGGCGTTCCGTCATCGACACCGGAGCGGGGAGCGGAATCCTCGGAATCGCGGCGATCAAACTCGGCGCGAAAGAATGTCTGTTTCGCGACATCGACGAATCCGCGCTTTGCAATCTCAGAGAAAACCTTTCGCTGAACGGCGTTTCCGCGCCTGTCGAATGCGCTTCGCTGCTCGAAGGAATTGAAAAGAAAACGGACGTTTTACTCGCCAATATTACGGCGGATATTCTCGCGCGAATGACGAACGCGGGCGATGTCGTCAAATTAGGCGGCTATGCCGTTCTCGGCGGGATCATCGATAAGTTCGCGCCCGATTTGATCAAACGATTCGAGAATATGGGGTTCGAAATCGTGAAGGAAGAGCGCGACGGCGTTTGGGTCGGTTTGCTCTTTCGCAAAAAGGAATAATTATTGAAATCGAGGTCTTTTAGACCTCTTTTTTATGATTCTTCTTGCGCCTTTCCCTGAAAAGCAATATAATAAATCTATGGAAATCAAACGTTTTTTCGTTTCGCACGAAGTTCCCGTAAAAATCGGAGAACCCATTCGAATTTACGGGGATGAATTCATTCACGCAGTCAAGGTCAGTCGCTATAAAGTCGGCTATAAGCTGATTCTTTCGAACGGCGACGGCTTCGATTATTTTTGCGTCGTGACGGAGGTCGGCAAAGACTTTTTCGAATGCGTTCCCGAACGCGCGGAAAAGAACGGAAACGAACTGACCGTTCCGCTCGCCCTTTATATGTGCGCGATCGAAAAGACCGACGTCGCCGTCCAAAAAGCGACGGAGATCGGGGCTTCGGAGATCCGATTGATGATTTCGGCGTTTACGAACGCAAAGAATCAAAATCTCGATCGATTGAATAAGATCGCTCTCGAATCGGCGAAGCAATGCGGAAGGGCGGTCGTCCCGAAAATCTATGCGCCCGTTTCTTTCGAAGAGGGAGTCGAGAACGCCGCAAAAAGATTTTCCAAAGTGATCTTTTGTTATGAAAACGCGACGTCCGGCAGAATCGCTTCCGAGATTTCGGAAAAAGATGGCTCCGTCGCGATCGTGATCGGCAGCGAAGGCGGCTTTTCGCCCGACGAAGTGCGTTTTGCGGAAGAAAGAGGAGCAAAAGTCGTAACGCTCGGTCGGCGCATCCTGCGCGCGGAAACGGCGTGTATCGTGAGTTTGGCGTTTGCTGCGGAGGAACTGGAAAAATATGAAAATTTGCGTTCTGAATCTCGGATGTAAAGTAAATCAATACGAGTGTGACAGCTTGACCGCAAGCCTGATCAAGCTCGGGCATACCGTGTCGGACGAGCTTTCCGTCGCGGATTGTTATTTGATCAATACCTGCGCGGTCACCAAAGAAGCGGAACGAAAATCCCGTCAGTATATCGGGAAGGTTTTGAAACTCAATCCGCGCGCGAAAGTCTTCGTGATCGGTTGCGCCGCGGAAAAGAATCCGGAGCAGTTCTCGATGAAGGGCGTGACTTTCGTCTCGGGAACGGCGGCGAAAGAAAAAGTCCTTGATTTCGTCGGAGAGGGCGTCCATATCGAGCCTTTGCCGACCGAGTATGAAGAAATGGCGGAGGCGAAGAACTTCCGCGCCCGCGCTTACGTCAAGATCGAGGACGGATGCAATAATTTCTGTTCGTACTGCATTATTCCTTATCTTCGCGGAAGAGTCCGTTCGAGAAAGGTCGAGTCCATCCTCGAAGAGTGTCAAAACGCAGCTTTGAGCACGGATGAGATCGTCTTGACCGGTATCAATATTTCCGCTTACGGAACCGATATCGGCAGTTCTTTTGCCGAATTGATCGCCGCGCTTTCCGTCGTCCCCGCGCGCATTCGTCTCGGCAGCATCGAAGTCGGCGTGATCGACGAGGCATTTTTGCAGGCGATCGTTTCGGCGGGAAACGTCTGCCCGCATTTTCATCTTTCCCTGCAAAGCGGGTCGGATGCGGTCTTGAAAGCGATGAATCGCCATTACACGACGGAGGAATTCGCGAAAAAGGTCGAATTGATCCGTTCGTATTTCCCGCAGGCGGCAATCACGACGGATATCATCGTCGGATTCCCCGCCGAAAGCGAAGAAAACTTCGAAGAGACGCTTGCTTTCGCGCGTTTGATCGGGTTTTCGGATATTCACGTTTTCCCGTATTCGAGAAGAAGCGGCACCGCGGCGTATCCTTTGGGCGCGCTCGATCCCGCCGTCGTCAAATCGCGCGCGGATCGCTTGATCGGTTTGAAGGCGGAGCTGAAACGCTCGTATGAAAGTCTGTTCGTCGGAAGGCGTCTCGAAGTCGTGATCGAGCGGACGGACGGTGTCTTCGCGGAAGGACATTCGGAAAATTATATCCGCGTCTACGTCCCGGACAGAGAGCAGGCGATCGGTAAAAAAATCATCGTCACGATCCAAGGCGAACACGCCGACGGACTTGTGGCGGAATAGGAGGATAAATATGGACTGTATTTTTTGTAAGATTATTAAAGGGGAGATCCCGAGCGCGAAGGTTTACGAGGATGACGATATGATCATGATCAAAGATATCGCGCCCCAAGCGAAATATCATTTTCTCGCGATTCCGAAAAAACATTTTGCGGACGTGACCGAAATGACCGAGGAAGATGAAGCGCTCGTCGGTCGTATGCTTCGCACGATCGGCAGGATCTCGAAAGACCTCGGACTCGAAGGCGGGTTCAGACTCGTTTCCAATAAAGGCGCAGACGCGAAGCAAAGCGTTCCGCATCTGCATATTCACGTTCTCGGCGGGGAAATATTGTCCGATAAAATGTGCTGAAACGATTGACAGCGGCTGCGAATCGTTGTAAACTTTTTTTATAACTATTTTACCGGTGTCGGAAGGTGGGTGAGAAAAGTGACAATCGTTAAAGTTCGTGAAAATGAATCTTTGGATAGCGCGATCAGACGTTTCAAGCGTCAATGCACCAAGGACGGTATTATAGGCGATATCAAAAAAAGAGAGGCTTATGAGAAGCCCAGCGTGAAGCGCAAGAAGAAAGAAGAAGCCGCGCGCAAAAGAAAATCTTCGAGAGACTAAAAGAAAAATCGAGCAAACGCTCGATTTTTTTTATCGTTGATTCATTTAGCTTCGTTTGAAAGGTTTGGTTTCTTCGTCGAATTCATCCGCGTCGAATATATCTTTGATCAGGTTTGCCCGTTGCAGAATTTTTACGCCGTATTTTTCGCGAAGCGCGTCCACCGTCTTTTCGAAGCGTGTGTGTCGCTCCGCGTTTTCGTTTTCTCCGAATAGGGAAGGTTGCGCGTAATCACCCGAGCCGAGGAGATAGATCGAAGTCAAGGTGATCGCGCGGATCGGGCGACGTTCTTTCCAAAGTTCGTCGAAGACGGTTTCCGCCGCGGCGGTCAGATCGGTTGCGGACGCGGTCGGGCAGGGAAGTTTCCTTTGCTTTCCTTCGGTGGAAAGATCGCTGTACTTCAAGCAAAGGTGAACGCCGCACGCCGCCTTTCCGTGTTTTCGTAGGCGAAAGGCGACTCTTTCGGCAAGCGCGGTTATAAAGCTTTCGCATTCTTCTTTCGTCAAAAGATCGCGCGCGGCGGTCGCTCCGTTTCCGATGCTTTCGGGGTCGCGTTTTTCATAATAATACTTTACTCGATCCTCTTCTTCGCCGTTCGCCCATTTCTTTAACGTCACGCCCGTTTGACCGAGCCTGCTTTTCAAAAGTTGCTCGTTTGCGTTCGCGAGATCGCCGATCGTTCGGATGCCGACGCTTTTGAAAAAGTTTTTTGCGCTTTTTCCGACCATCAAAATGTCTTCGACCGGGAGATTCCAAGCGATCGTTTTATAGTTTTCGCGGCTGATCAAGGTCTGTGCGTCGGGTTTTTTATAGTCCGATCCGAGTTTAGCGAAAACCTTCGTAAAGGAGATCCCGACGCTGACGGTCAAGCCGAGTTCTTCGCGCGCTCTTCTTCGAATGGTTTCCGCGATGGTTTCGCTCGATCCGAATAAACCGTGGCTCCCTTTGACGTCGAGCCAGCATTCGTCCAGCCCAAAGCTTTCCACTTTGTCCGTAAAAGAGGTATAGATATCGAAAAGGGCGTTCGAGTATCGCAGATAACTTTGAAAATCGGGCGGCAAAAAAATCAGGTCGGGGCATTTTTGTTTTGCTTGCCAAACCGTGTCGCCCGTCTTTACGCCGCGCGCTTTCGCGCCTTCGCTCTTGGCGAGGACGATTCCGTGCCTTTTTTCCGGATCGCCGCAAACCGCGACGTTTTTTCCTTTGAGCGACGGATCTTTGACGATCTCGACGGACGCGTAAAAATTATTCGCGTCGCAATGTAAAATATCGTTTTCCGACATAGCGCACCTTTCGCCGTTTTTCGTGAATATATTATAGCATATATTTATAATAATTTATAGTTAATCTTGATTTTTTTTCTCGATCGGACTATAATAAAGGAGAGAAAAGATGGCTCGAAAAGCAGTCGTTCTCGCGGCGGGTAACGGAGCGAGGCTCGCGCCGATTACCGCTTGCGTTCCGAAAGAACTCTTGCCGCTCGCGGGGCTTCCCGCCTTGCATCACGTCCTTGCCGAAGCGGCGGAAGCCGGGGTTACGGACGCGCGGATCGTCCTCTCGAAGGGGAAGGATTCGATCAAACGATATTTCGACCGCGCTTGTTCTTCGAAAGGAGACTTGGCGAAAATTTTATGCGCCGAACGCGATCGGATTCTCGATCGAATGCGCGTTTCCTTCGTTTATCAAAAGAAACCGCTCGGGACGGGCGACGCGATTCTCGCGGCGGGTGATTTCGCGGGAGAGGATCCGATCCTTGTCCTTTATCCGGACGACGTCCTCGGGATCTCGACAGTGCGCGGTTTTCGTTCGTTCGGATCTTGCGGAGATCAAACTCCGACGTCGGTTCTTTTTCACGAGGCGGAATGCGGAAGATCCGCTGTCCTCGTTCGCGAAATACCCGGAAGGGAAGCGAAAAACTACGGCGTCGTCTATCCCGCGGGTTCGGAGACCGATGATCGATTCTTCGTTCGAAAGATCGAAGAAAAGCCGATCGGATACGCGCTTCCTCGGGCGGACGTCCTTTTGGGGCGAATGGTTCTGTCGCCTTCCGCGATTCGGAGCCTATCCGTTCTTCCGAGAAGAGACGACGCGGGCGTCGTCCCCGCGCTCAATCTCGAAGCGAAAAACGGAGCGTTGATCGCCGTTCGATTTCAGGGCGAATGCTTCGATCTCGGTTCGCATGAAAGCTATCTTTCCGCTGCCGTAAAATGCGCGGAGTTTCTCGAATAAAACCGTTTTTTACGCCTTTTCATAAAAAGGTTTGCTATATGGAAAAAGTGTTGTGTCAAATCTGTCATACCCGAATCGCGGAGTATTCCTTCGTGCGCGTCGTTAACGGCGTAAGCACGACGTATCGCGTTTGCTCGCATTGCAAGGCGCTGATGGATAACAAATATAAAGAGCTCCAAGAGCAAGCCGTCCTTCGCAACACGCCGCCCGAAGAGCGCGTTTGCCCCGTTTGCGGAATGCGGTTGAACGATTTCCTTTCGACGGGGCTTCTCGGTTGCGATAACTGTTATCGCGTCTTCGAGGATTATCTCGTCGAGTATATTCGCGGTTATCACGGAGCGGTTCGCCACGTCGGTATGGACGCGACGCCTCCGCCGCCGACGGACGTCGAAGAATTCTATCGCGATTTGAAGGATGCGCTGGATCGAAAGGATTACGAAACCGCCGCAAAGCTCAAAGAGAAAATCGATAGGGTATGGGGGAAAGAGCAATGATCGATTACACCGTCGTTTCCTCCCGCGTTCGTCTTGCGAGAAATTTTGCCGATATGCGTTTTCCTTCCCGCGCCTCTCTTTCGGATGCGGATAAGGTCGAGAAAGCCGTCGTTTCGGCGGGAAAAGAGCTGTTTGACGCGTCTTTTTACCGAATGTCGGAGCTTGAAGAGCAGGAGAAAAGCTATCTCGTCGAGCGCCGCTTGATCAGTCCCGCATTGACCGAATCGCCTTACGGCGGCGCGCTCATCAGAAAGGACAAGTCTCTTTCCGTTATGACGATGGAAGAAGATCACGTCCGCGCGCAGAGTTTTACGTCCGGTCTCGATCTCGAATCCTGCTTCCGAAAGGTCAAGGAGTTCGATCTGTCTCTTCGCTCGAAAGCGCGGCTTGCTTTCGATAAAAGCCTCGGCTATCTGACGGCTTGCCCGACGAACGTCGGAACCGGGATGCGCGCTTCCGTTATGCTTTTTTTGCCTGCGCTTACTTCTCTCGGAAAGATCGGCGAACTCGAAGAGGAGCTCAACAGCGCGAGTTTGACCCTTCGCGGCGCGCTCGGCGAGGGAACGAAAGCGGAAGGATATTTTTATCAAATCTCGAACGGGGTCTCTCTCGGCGTTTCCGAAGAAACGATCTTGAACCGCGTTTCTTCCGCGGCGGAGAGGATTCGTTCGATCGAAAAAGATCTTTTGAGCGCATATTATCGGCGCGAAACGATCGCTCTCGAAGACGCGATCTATCGGGCGTTTGCGATCCTGACTTCGGCGAGGGTGCTTTCGGAAAAGGAACTCGAAAGCTTGATCGTTAACGTCAAGATCGGAGTTTCGCTCGGTTTGATCGAATTAAACGACGTAAATTTGGACGATCTCGCCCTGATGTGTAAACCGCTGAGTTTGGTGCGGCTTACGGGATGCGGCGATTCGCCTGCGGAGCGCGACGTCACTCGCGCGGATACGGTAAGAAAAATATTAAAAGGAAAGGAGGGCTGATTGTGTTTGATGATTTTTCCAAACAAGCCGAACAGGTCGTGGATTATGCAACGAAATTGGCTTCTCGCTCCGGGGGACTTCTCGGAACGGAGCACCTTTTGGCGGGCGTGCTTGCGATCGCGCCCGATCTCGGAAGCAAAATCGGAGGGCGCGTCACGCTTGACGCGGTTCTTCGCCATATCGACGTCAATCGCGGGATGATCTCGACGATAAAAGTATCGGAGAATTCCGCCGTAGTCATTAAAAAATCGCAATTATTCGCAAAGAGACTGGGGGCGGGGGAAGTCGAACCCGCGCATATCCTTCTCGGAATTTTGGACACACCGAGCGTCGCGACCAGCATTTTGATGGCGTACGGCTGCAATCCGCGCGACGCATATGAAAACGTCGTCTCGTCTTTTTCGGGCGGGCAAAACGAAAACGGTTCGGACGATTTCTTTTCCGATCTCGAACAAATGTACGACAAACTCCGTTTCGGAGGGCAGGATGAAGAAGCGAACGTTTCCGGACAAGCCGGCGGGCGAAAATCCGGGAAACTCGAAGAAGCGTTGAAAGGGATCGGCGAGGATCTTACCGCTCGCGCAAAAAGCGATAAACTCGACCCCGTCATCGGAAGAAAGAACGAGATCGAAAGGATCATTCAGATTTTGAGCCGCAGGACGAAGAATAACCCCGTCTTGATCGGCGAACCCGGCGTCGGTAAGACCGCGATCGTCGAGGGTCTTGCGCAGGCGATCGTCTCCGGGAACGTCCCCGAAACGCTTAAAAACAAGCGCATCTTTACGCTCGATATAACGGGCGTCGTCGCGGGGACGAAATATCGCGGTGAATTCGAAGAAAAACTCAAAAACGCGATCGACGCGATCAAAGAAGCGGGGGACATCATCGTCTTTATCGACGAGATCCATATGATCGTCGGCGCGGGCGCGGGAAACGAAAGCAGCATGGACGCGGCAAATATCTTAAAACCGATGCTTGCGAGAGGAGAGCTCCAAGTCGTCGGCGCGACGACGCTGGACGAGTATCGCAAGAATATCGAGAAAGACGCGGCGCTCGAAAGAAGATTCCAACCGATCATGGTCGATCCGCCTTCGGTGGAAGACACGATCACGATCTTAAAAGGGCTTCGCAATAAGTACGAAACGCACCACAAAGTCAAAATTACGGACGAGGCTTTGGTTGCCGCGGCGCAATTATCCGACCGCTATATTGCCGATCGTTATTTGCCCGATAAGGCGATCGATCTGATCGACGAAGCCGCGAGCCGCAAACGCATTTTGTGCTACACCGCGCCCGATTCTATCAACGAGCTCGAAACAAAGATCACCGAACTCGATAATCAAATCTCCGCTTGCTTGAAGCAGGAGGACTATGCGAAAGCGGCGACTTTGAAAAACGAAAAGGACGAACTCGTAAGCAAACTCTCGAAAAGTAAGTTGAATTGGTCTTCGGAAGTCAGTACCGCAGATCTCTCCATCAACGAGCAGGACATCGCGGAGATCGTCTCGAAATGGACGCATATCCCCGTCGTCAAACTGACCGAAGCGGAAGCGGACAGGCTGATGAATCTCGAAGCGGAGCTCGGAAAAAGAGTCGTCGGGCAAAAAGAAGCGATCAGCGCGCTTTCGAGGGCGATCCGCCGCGCGAGAGCGGGGCTCGGAGATCCCAAACGCCCGATCGGTTCCTTTATCTTTATGGGACCGACCGGCGTCGGTAAAACCGAGCTGTGCAAAGCTCTTGCGGAATGTATGTTCGGCGACGAGAACAATATCGTTCGTATCGATATGAGCGAATACATGGACAAGACTTCGGTTTCGAAACTGACCGGTTCCGCACCGGGGTACGTGGGCTATGACGAAGGCGGTCAACTCACCGAAAAGATCCGCCGCAAGCCGTATTCGGTCGTCCTGTTCGACGAGATCGAAAAGGCGCATCCGGACGTCTTCAACGTCCTTCTCCAAATTATGGACGACGGAAGATTGACCGACAGCCACGGAAGGACGGTCAGCTTCAAAAATACGATCATCATTCTGACTTCGAATATCGGAGCGAATTCTTCAAAACAGACCAAGCGTCTCGGATTCGGGACGGTGGACGAGTACGAGGACGAGCGCGAGCGTCAGATCGACGCTTTGAAGTCGGTAATGCGTCCCGAGTTTATCAATCGTTTGGATGATATCATCGTCTTCCACAGCCTTACGCCCGAGAATATTTCCGATATCGCGTCCATTATGCTCGCGGGTCTCGAAAAGCGTCTTGAGAGTAAAAATATCAGGATAGTATTGACTGAAAACGCGAAAAAGTTTATTATAGAGAAGGGAACGAACGTCGAGTACGGAGCGCGTCCGCTTCGCAGAACGGTCGAGCGTCTTTTGGAAGACGCGCTGTCCGAAAAACTGATTCGCGGCGAGATCGAGATCGGCGACGTCGTTTCCGTCGATTACGAAGGCGGAGACGGGCTTTCTTTCAAGAGAGAAGGCAAATAAATCGGTATGAGCGCTTCGGCGTTTATATAAAAACTACGTTAAGGAGGCAAAAATATGCGTATTGACATTGTGGGGAAAAATTATAACGTCAGCGACAGATTGGATGACATCATTCGCAAGAAAGCGGAAAGACTCGATCGTTTTTTCTCGGATGACGTCACCGCGAGGGTGGTGTGTAAAGAGGAGCACAAAGGTCGGTTTACGATGGAGCTTACCATTATCGTGGACGGCGTTGTAATACGTAGCGAAGAAACCAGCGATAACATGTATAACAATATCGACGTCGTCGTCCCGAAGATCGATCGTCAAATCCGTAAATACAGAACGAAATTGACCAAGAAATTCAAGGACAGCGTCTTTAACTTCAAGGCAGTCGAAGAAGAAGCGGCGGCGCTCAACGAGCCGCAAGAGCCGATCGAGGAGCCGACGATCGTCAAGACCAAGAAATTCGAGCTTCAACCGATGAGCGTCGAAGAAGCTCTCGATCAAATGGATCTTCTCGAAAACAAATTCTTCGTCTATCTGAATCCCACGACGGGAAAAGTCAATATCGTTTACAGGAGATACGACAAGACCATCGGTCTTATTGAGCCGCAATACTAAAAGGAGCATACAACAAAAATGGCAAGAATCAACAAATCCGAAAATCAGATCCGTTTCGACTTCAACAACATGATGAGCGACTACATCGGAGCGGAGCAGGGCATTCGCGAGAGCGATATCGTCGCGGTGCAAAACAAAGTCAAAGAGTCGTTCAAATCGGTCGTCGATCAAGGCGGCGCGGGTTGGCAGGGTTGGATGGACCTTCCTTTTAACCAAGACGAGATCGTCAAAGATATTATCGAAACCGCGAAAAACGTCCGCAAAGATTTCAAGACCTTCGTCGTCCTCGGAATCGGCGGAAGCGCGC
This sequence comes from Clostridia bacterium, assembly GCA_024685775.1. Taxonomy (NCBI): domain Bacteria; kingdom Bacillati; phylum Bacillota; class Clostridia; species Clostridia bacterium. The sequence goes on from JAIKVL010000002.1 coordinate 17,271, forward strand.
TCGGTCCGATCGCCGTTTTCCAAGCGCTTCGTCATCTTCATTATAACGAACTTCCTCATAAAGTTCGGAAAGGTCCGAAGTTTTACGTTGAAGACAATATCGACCCGGAGCGTATGGCGGCTCTTCTCGACGTGATCGACGTCAACACGACGATGTTCAACGTCATCACCAAGAGCGGCGCGACGAGCGAGACGATGAGCCAATATCTCGTCATCATCGACGTCCTTAAAAAGGCGCTCGGCGATAAGTTCGCTTCTCACGTCATCGCGACGACGGATAAAGAAAAAGGCAACCTTATCAAGCTTGCGAAGAAAGAAGGGTTCAAAACTTTCTACATTCCCTCGGGCGTCGGAGGTCGTTTCTCCGAGCTTTGCCCGGTCGGTCTTTTGCCCGCCGCCGTCCTCGGTATCGATATCAAATTGATGCTTGCGGGTGCGCGCGATATGGTGAAGAAGGGCAAAAAGAGCAATAATCCGTATAAGAATATGCCTTTGATGGCGGCAACGCTTCAATACGTCGCGATGAACCGCGGCAAGAACGTTTCCGTTATGATGCCGTATGCGGATAGTTTGAAGTACATTGCCGACTGGTACTGCCAGCTTTGGGGCGAGAGCCTCGGAAAGGCGGTCGATAAGGACGGAAACGAAGTCTTCGCGGGGCAAACTCCCGTCAAAGCGCTCGGCGTTACCGATCAACACAGCCAGATTCAGCTTTACACCGAAGGTCCGTTCGATAAGGTCATCACCTTTATCGCCGTTGATTCTTTCCGCAAGGAAGTCATGATCCCGGAAGGTCTTCCCGAGTTCCCCGACGTCAATTTCCTCTGCGGAAACACGATGGGCACTTTGCTCAACACGGAGCGCAGGGCGACCGAATATGCTCTCCAAAAGAAGAAGAGACTCAATCGCACGATCATCGTTCCCGAAGTCAACGAGTACACGATCGGTCAACTTTTGATGCTCTTTATGCTTGAAACCGCTTTCGTCGGCGCGATGCTGAACATCGACACCTTCAATCAACCCGGCGTCGAAGAGGGCAAGAACGCGACCTACGCGATGTTCGGCAGAAAGGGCTATGAAGCGAAGAAAGCCGAGCTTGACGGCGCGAAGCAAAAGTCCGACAGATATATCATCGACTGATCGAAATATTTGTCGAAAGTTCGTCGGATTTCCTTGACAAAGGAGATTCGGCGGAATACAATAAAGTCAAATTGAGTTTAGGGGTGCCCGAAAGGGCTGAGATTATACCCTTTGAACATGATGAGGTAATTCTCGGCATGGAAAAACAGCGAATTGATTTTTTCACCTCCCGAGAATTCGGGAGGTTTTTTTTATGGGACTTTTGCAACTTTTGGCTGCCGATAAGGCTACTTGGTATCCGATCCTGTTCGATTCGACGTTTAACGCCGTCCGTTCGGTCCTTACTTGGTTGACCGTCGCGCTTGCGATCGCCTACGTCGTTACGTTTATCGCGTTAAACGATAAACCGATTTGGGAAAAGATCAGAAAGCCGCTTTTCTTTGCGGCGATCTTGTATGCCGCCGCCGTGGCGATCACGCTTTTGACGATGACTTTTGTCGAAGACGGTATCGTCGCGATCTTATTCTATCCGCTGCTCGCCTTGATCCTCGCGATTGCGCTCGGCGCGATCCTTCTCGTTTTCAAGCGCAGCACGCCGATCTATATCGCGGTCGCGTCGATCGTCGCCGCGGGCGTCATCGCCGTCCTCGTCTGTATGGGCGTCCATTTTTCGGGCGGAAAAGCCGCGGAAATGAACTGGATCTCGAATGACGACGTTAATCCGCTTGCGCTTTATATCTTCGCTGCGGTCGCGCTCGCCGTCCTTGTCTTCGTTGCGCTTTTCATCGGAAGAAAGGATAAAACGGGATTTACGACGAAATCCATTACCTACGGCGCGATCTCGGTCGCGATGAGTTTCGCGCTTTCTTATCTCCGCATCGTCAAGATGCCTCAGGGCGGTTCGATCACGGTCGCGTCGCTCCTTCCTTTGATGATCTATGCCTTTATGTTCGGCGTAAAGAAGGGCGTCTTCGTCGGAATGGTCTACGGACTTTTGCAAGCGATCCAAGATACTTATATCCTGCATCCCGCGCAATTCGTTCTCGATTATCCCGCCGCTTTTGCGTGTATCGGTCTCGCGGGGCTCTTCGTCTCGCTCGGCGTCTTGAATAAGATCCCGCAACTTCAATTCGCGCTCGGCGCAATCGTCGCGGGCGTCGGCCGCTTCTTAATGCACTTTATTTCCGGGATCTTCGCGTTCGGTGCGTTCGCGCCCGAAGGAACGCCCGTTCCCCTGTATAGCTTAACGTATCAATGTTTCTACGTTTTCCCCGATCTTGCGATTTGCATCGTCGTCGGCGTCATACTGTTCTCGTCCAAAGCGTTCGTCCGCACCCTTCGCCGCAGCGCGGCGCAATGATCGGTCCGCGGTCTGAAACGATAAAAAACTCTCCGATTTTTTCGGGGAGTTTTTTTTATCTCCCGAAACCGACGAACCTTTATTTGACTATTTGGGGAAAAGAGGACTATAATTTACTTATGAGTAAATTAGAGTGCAGAGACGTATCGATCAAATATTTCGGTTACGATGAATCCGTGGCGGGATTTTCCTCCTCGTTTTCGGACGGCGTAAACGTCGTTTTCGGCGCGCAGGGAAGCGGTAAGACGACGCTTTTGAAAGCGCTTGCCGGTTTGATCGAATCTTCGGGCGAGATTCTTTTCGACGGCGCGAGCGTCCGCGATATTCCTTTGAAAGATCGCGATTTTCAACTCGTATTCGACGATCTCGGTCTCTTTTCGCGCCACAGCGTTTTATATAATCTCGAATATCCTTTGAAAAAAAGAGGGATTCCGAAAGAGAAAAGGCGCGACGCCGTCTATCAAGCGGCGAAGCTTTTCGGGCTCGACGTCATGATCGAAGCGCCTGTCTATCGCCTGACCGAATGGCATAAAGTCGCGCTCGCGCTTTGCAGGGTGTATCTTCGCAAGGCGAAAGTCGTTTTTATCGACAACGTTTTTTCCCGTTTGGACGTTTGCGCGAGAAAGCAGGCGTTTTTGGAATTCATGCCTCTTTTATCCGATCGCGGGATCGTTGTCTTCGCGACGGACGAGGTCGCGGAAGCAGCGGCGCTTTCCGAGGAAATTTATTTTTTGAATGCGGGATATTTGCTTCAAAAGGGCAGTTTGCGGGAAATTATGGAAAAACCTTCGTGCGTCGCCGCTTTTTCCGCGTTTCAAGAATATCCTTCTGTTTTGACGGCGGAACTCGGCGAAGACGAGATCTCGGTCGGAAATGCCATCGCGGAATTCAAATCGCCCGTTTCGGACGTTTATATCGGGAAATCCGTTCTCGCTGGGTTTCTTCCTTTCGATTTCGTTCTATCGGAAGACGGTTTCGAGGCGAAAGTCCTTGCCCGCCTTTTTTCGGCGGAAACTCCGCTTTACGTTTTCGAAACGGAGCAAGGTAGGGTGTTCGCCGCGATTAAAGAAAAGCTCTCGATCGGAGAAAAAGTCAAACTCGGGATCGTTCGCGCGCGTTTTTTGTTTGACTTAACGAACGAACGCTGCATTATGAGGAGTCAAAATGAAAAAAGTAATTAAAATTTTGTTTTGCGTCGTGCTTTCGGCAGCGACGCTTTTATGCGTCTTTTCGTGCAAAAAAAATCCCGATTTGACCACGGACGGGGATTACGATCTTTTGCAGAACGTGATCCGTTTCGTTCAGGAAAACTACTACAAGGAAATGGATAAGGACACCGCGGATCTTTACGCGGCGTACGGAATTATCGAAAGTCTCGGCGAGCATAATTACATTTTTCCCGACAGACCGTCCGCTTCAACCGGTGACACCTCTGGATTCGGACTTCTCGTCAAATCCACTTTTTACAACGAAGTCTTTATCGATTGGATCTTGCCCGGATCGCCTTTCGAAAACGAGAGCAACGGCGTAAAACCGCAGCGCGGCGACGAGATCTACGCGATCGACGGGAAAAGAATCTCCGGCGCGGATAAAAGTTATTTTCAGTCGTTGGTCGCGGCGAAAAAGAAGGGTGTGGACACCGTCTTTACGCTGAAAAGAAACGGCGAATCGTTGAACGTTACCTATCAAAAGATCGATTACGACTTTCCGCGATGCTATTATGTAAACGATCTTCCGGGCGTACCTTCGGATTTCGGATATATCTGTTTGCGATCTTTCGACGGGTCTTACACGCGTATTTTGGCGGAAATCACCGAGTCTTTCAAGTCCTATCTCGAAGACGGGAATAAAGCTTTGATCCTCGATCTTCGCGGAAACGGCGGCGGCAGTACTTCGGTTCTTACGAGAATGGCTTCCTATTTGATCGGCGACGTTAAGGATGAAAAGTATTATAACGCGAAAACCAAGAATTACAACGTTCCGCTTGTCGAAGTTAATTACGTCAGGGCGGGAAAGACCCACGTTTATTCCACGACGCCTTCGCAATACGCGATCAAAGATCCGATCTACGTTTTGGCGGACGGCGGAACGGCTTCCGCATCCGAAGCCTTGATCGGCGCGATGAAAGCCCACGGAACGCTGACCAAACTCATCGGCAAAGAGACGGTCGGCAAGGGCGTCGCGCAAAACGGATTTACCTATTATTCGGATCGTGATCCCGGATACCTTTACGATTATTTCAAAAACGAGGACGGGGAGACGGTGCGCGAAGGATTCTTCGTCCAAGTCGTCGTCGGTGAGTATTACATTATCGACGATTCGAAAGAAGGCGGAAAGTACTGCATGAACGGAGTCCCGTTTAAGCCCGACGTCGAGATCGACGGAACGAATCCGATCACGACATCGTTTGCGGAGGATCTGTATATCGCGGCGGCGATCGCCGATTATCAATCCAAGTAATAAAAAATTTTCCAAGGGGGAAAAATTATGAAAAAAATATTAGCTGCATTACTCGTTCTTTCCTTTGTCATCGTTTCGATCTTCTCTTTTTCCGCTTGTACGGGAAAAGCCTCCGTTAAAACGGTTGCCATCACGATCGCAGTCCCGGACGGTGGTCCCGCGCTCGGTATGGCGTACCTTATGAAGAACTATGAAAAGATCGGGGAAACGAGCGTTACCTACAAGATCGTGGACGGCGCGAACGGGATCAAAGCCGCCGTTATGAGCGGGGAAGCCGATATCGCGATCCTGCCTTCGAATATGGCGGCGATCTTGTATAACAACAAAATCGATATCAAACTCGTCGGAACGAACAGTTACGGCTTGCTTTATATGCTTTCGAACGTCGTTTCCGCGGAAAGCTTTACGCTCGATTCTCTCAAAGGCGAGGTCTTAAACCTGCTCGGGCAAGGCGGGACTCCCGAGATCGTCGTCAAGAAGGTTCTCGACGCGGCGGAGATCGCTTATGAAGAAAGCGACGTTGCGATCCCGAATAAAGTCGCGTTGAAATTCCACGCCGACGGAAAGACCATCATCGGTGGGTTGAAGCAAAAGACGATCCGTTTCGCCGTCCTCGGCGAACCCGCCGTGTCGACCGCATTGCAACAGGTCGGTTCTCCGCTCGGAATCGTTTTGAATCTGCAAGATGCTTGGAAGACCGCAGCGGGAACCGCGGCGAGCTATCCGCAAACCGCGCTCGTCGCGAAGAGTTCTTTAATCAAAACTGATGCGGAACTCGTAAAAAAGGTCGCGAAATTGACTTTCGATAACAGTTTGAAACTTAATCAGGACGCGCAGCCTTTGATCGACTGTTTGCGCGAAAAGGGCGCGACCGTTCCCGCTACGTTCGGCACCGAGGGCGTCCAAAGGACGAATATCACGCCGAAATTCGGCGCTCGTGCAAAATCGGATCTCGTGGCGTATTTTACGATCTTGAAAGAGTATAAAGCGCAGTTGATCGGCGGAAAGCTCCCCGCGGACGACTTCTATATGGAAGGAGCGGATCTCGAAACCTATCAAGGCGACGAATAATCGATGGATAGAAAGAGGATCGTTGAAAATATCGTCGCGCCCCTCGTCGGTCTTGCGGCGTTCATCGGGATTTGGTACGCCGCGGCGGCGTGGATCGGCGTTTCGATCATTCTGCCGTCGCCGACGGAAACCCTTTCGAGTTTTTTCCGTTTGCTCGGAAGCTCCTTCTTTTACGTCGCGGTAGGACATACCTTGCTTCGAACGATTCTCAGCTTTCTCGTCGCGTTTTTTCTCGCTTGTGTTTTTGCATTTTTATCGAAAATATCCGCATTTTTCAGAAACGCGTTTTCTCCGATCGCGATCATTATGCGCGTCCTGCCGACGATTTCCGTCATCTTGCTCGTCTTGATTTGGTTTAAGAGCGCGACGGCGCCGTTCGTCATCACGTTTATCGTAATCTTTCCGATGCTCTATACGACCGTTTTGAACGCGTCGGACGGAGTCGATAAAAATCTCGTCGAAATGGGACAGGTATACGGATTTTCCCGCCTGAAACTTTTTTCCCGAATTTACGTTCCGCAAATGACGCCCGCCGTCCTGACCGGCGTCGGGATCACTCTTTCTTTCTCCGTTAAGTTGACGGTCGCGGCGGAAGTCTTGTCTTCGACGAAAGAGAGTATGGGGCGTTATATGCAGTCTTCCTCCGCTTATATCGAGACCGCGAACCTTCTCGCTTGGACGATCGCGGCGATCCTTCTCGGTTTTTTGCTCGAAACCGCGGTGCTTCTCATCAAGAAAAAGACGACGGGGTGGTATTATGGAAAATAAAGTAATATCCGTGCGTTTCGGCGAAAACGTCATTTTCGATCGGTTTGAATTCAAGCCCGAGGAGAATAAAATTACCTGCGTCCTCGGTCCTTCCGGGTCTGGTAAAACGACTCTTCTGAAAGCTTTTTGCGGGTTGGTGAAACAAGAGTTTTCTCCGGAAAAGTGTTCGGTCGTATTTCAAGATCAAAGGCTTCTTCCTCATTTGAATGTCCTCGATAATATCGCGATCGTTCTTCCCGGGAAAAGGAAAGAAAGAAAGGAAAAAGCTTTATCTCTTCTTGCCGACATGGAGCTCTCTTCCTCGTCGAAACTCTATCCGTCGGAGCTGTCCGGGGGAATGGCGCAACGCGTCGCGATCGCGCGCGCTCTCGCTTACAGCGCGCCTTATCTTTTGATGGACGAACCTTTCAAAGGGCTCGATCTCGCTTTACAAGAGCGATTGATCCGCTATTTTCTCTCGGTTTGGGAGAAGGATAGGAGGACGACCCTTTTCGTTACTCATAGCATTCTTGAAGCCATCCTCGTCGCGGATCGGATTGTCGTCTTGAAAAAAGAAGAGGCGGGCGCGAAGATCCTCTTCGATCGCTCTTTCGATATGCCGAGAGAAGATCGCGCGCTCGGCAATCCCGAAGTGGACGCGCTGCGTTCGGATCTACACGCCGTTCTTTCAAGGCTTTAATCGATTTCCTTTTAACATTTCGATCACGCCGTTTAACCGTTGCTTTTGCTCCTCGTTCAGCATCGGAGCGACGCTGTCGGCGAACGCGCGAAGTTTTTCGTCGCTTAAACTTCCGTTTGCTTTTTGTTCGTTCGCAACTTTGAAAATGTCGGAAAGAAGCTCGGAATCGCTTTTGTTTTTATAGGATTCCGCCGTTTTTCTCGCGTCGTTTTGATCGAATGAACCCTGCGTTTTTTCTCTTTGATCCGCCTGATTTTTGAATGATCTGAAATCCATCGTTTTCTCCTTTACACACTGAATTATATTTCGGCGCATATAGTTTTGTTACGGAGGGAGTTTATGGATCTGTCTAATCTACTCGGTGAGATCGGAAAGGGAAAGGCGGGCGCGCTCGGCGCGCTTCTGCCTTTTTTACTCGGAGGAAAAGGCGTCGACCTCGGCGGATTGTTATCGGGCGCGCTCGGCGGGAATAACGCTATTTCAGAGCTTTTCCCGTTTTTCGAAAAAAAAGGAGAGAGCGGTTCGGGATCGTATCCTCCTCTTTTCGGATCCGAAGAAATGCCGCTGAACGTTTTGTCGTCTGTGCTGAATTCTTCCGCATTATCGGGGCATAATGCGAAAACGGATAAGAAAAAGGGCGGCGAATATCCATATGAGTTACAATATAATCGCCCGGAACCTGTCATTAAAAAATAAATATAGTATAAATACTTCCCAAAAACCACAAGATATGGTATAATATCGAAGATTTTAGCGCAAAAGGCTTTTTTTGTGCGAAAATATGAAGCGTCGGTTCGTTTGAATCGCGTCGATTTTTCGGAGGCATTTGTGAGCAAAGAGTATAACGCAAAGGACATACAAGTTCTCGAAGGTTTGGAAGCGGTTCGCCTTCGCCCCGGTATGTATATCGGAACGACGGGCGCGAAAGGTCTGCACCATATCTTGTGGGAGATCGTCGATAATGCGCTGGACGAGATCTGCAACGGGTTCGGTTCTCGCGTGGAGATCATCATTTATCCGGACGGAAGCATTTCCGTTGAGGACGACGGGCGCGGTATCCCGGTCGATAAACATCCGCAGCTCGGCATCAGCGGCGTCGAGGTCGTCTTTACGCAACTGCATGCGGGCGGTAAATTCAATAACGATAATTACACCTTTTCCGGTGGTTTGCACGGCGTCGGCGCGTCCGTTACGAACGCTCTTTCCGAATGGCTCGACGTCACGATCTATAAAAACAAAAAAGTCTATAAGCAGGAGTTCCATTCTCCCGAGATCAACGGCAAGATTTTGAGCGGTATTCCGCGCACCGCGCTTGTCGAGACAGCGGAAAAGACGGATAAACACGGGACTTTCGTCCGCTTTATGCCCGATAAACGCGTCTTCGGGAAAGAGGTCTTCAATTATCAAACGATCGTCACCCACGTTCAGGAACAAGCCTTTTTGAATAAGGGGATCACGATCTCCGTCGAGGATAAACGCCAACTTGACGACGATTTGAACAGTCTCAAATCGACGTTTTGTTACGAGCGCGGAATCACGGATTTCGTAAAGTATTTGAACGACGGAAAGGAAACTCTGTTCCCCGAGCCCATCGAATTCGAGGTTTCGCAGGATAAATTTTATCTCGGTCTTTCGATGCAACACACCGGCGCCTACACCGAGAGCATTTTCTCTTTTGTAAACAGCATCCCGACGACCGAAGGCGGGACGCACGAGATCGGTTTCAAGAGCGCTTTGACCAAGGTAATGAACGATTACGGGAGAAAGCGCGGATTGATCAAAGATAAAGATCCTTCGCTCCAAGGCGAAGATTTTCGCGAAGGGTTGACTTGCGTCCTTTCGATCCGCATGCAAAACGTCCAATTCGAAGGACAGACGAAGACCAAGCTCGGAAACCCGGAGATCCGCCCGCTCGTGGAAAGCATCGTCATGGAAAAACTCGACGCTTATTTGAGCGAGAAAAAGCATTTCGAATGCGGCGACGCGATCATCGAAAAGGCGCTCGGCGCGGCGAAGGTCAGAGAAGCGGGTAAAAAGGCGAAAGAGCTTGCGCGCCAGAAGAATAACGCGACGACGAATATGCTGATCGGCAAACTCGCGAACTGCACCGGCAAAAAAGCGGAGTTGAACGAGCTTTTTATCGTCGAGGGCGATTCCGCAGGCGGCAGCGCGAAACAGGGCAGAGATCGCCGCTATCAAGCGATCCTTCCGCTTCGCGGCAAGCCGATCAACGCGGAAAAGAAAAGGATCGATCAACTCCTTTCCAATGAAGAAATATGCACGATTATTTCCGCGCTCGGCGCGAATTTCGATACCGAATTCAACGTTAACGCTTTGAAATTCGGCAAAGTCATCATTCTCGCCGATGCAGACCAAGACGGCGCGCACATTCGCTCCATTCTTTTAACCTTCTTCTTCCGCTATATGAAAGAATTGATTACGGAAGGTCACCTCTTTATCGGAATGCCGCCGCTTTTCAAAGTCGAGAAAAAGGACGTCGTAAAATATGCTTACGACGATTCCGCGCTCGAACAGATTATTTCGGAAGTCGGAAGGAATTATAAATTGCAACGCTATAAAGGTCTCGGCGAAATGAACCCCGAGCAACTTTGGGACACGACGATGAATCCCGAAACGCGTTGCCTGACGCGCGTTTCGATCGAGGACGCCGCTTCCGCCGATCGTTTGATCTCGACCCTGATGGGCGACAACGTGGACGCGCGTAAGTCCTATATCTACCAATACGCGAACTTTAACAGGAAAGACGAAATCGAGAAAAAAGGGTACTTAAATGTCTAACGAAAGAGAATTGGAAACGGAAAACAAGGAAACTTCCGAAAGAATGTACGAAAAAACCGTGGAGCAGGTGCTTCACGAGTCGATGATCCCGTACTCCGAGTACGTTATCTTGGATCGCGCGCTTCCGCGCGTCGAAGACGGATTAAAGCCCGTTCAGCGCAGAATTTTGTACAGTATGTACGAGCTTGGGATCACGCACGATAAACCGCATAAAAAGTGCGCGCGTATCGTCGGTGAATGCTTGGGTAAATACCATCCGCACGGCGATACTTCCGTGTACGACGCTTTGGTCCGTCTCGCGCAATCTTTCAATATGAGCGAACCGCTCGTGGACGGTCACGGTAACTTCGGTTCGGTGGACGGTGACAGCGCGGCGGCAATGCGTTATACCGAAGCGCGCCTTGCTCCGATCGCGCAGGAAATGCTTCGCGATATCGATAAAGATACCGTAACGTACAGCTTGAACTTCGACGACACCTTAAAAGAGCCGGATATGCTCCCGGGCAGATTCCCGAACCTCCTCGTAAACGGCGCTTCGGGTATTGCGGTCGGTCTCGCCACGAATATTCCGACGCATAATATCACCGAAGTGATCGACGGCGCGGTCGCGATGATCGACGATCCGCATATCAAGCTGGACGAACTGATGAAGGTCATCAAAGGACCGGATTTCCCGACCGGCGGTATTTTGACGGCGGGGGAAGAACTGAAACAAGCCTATGAAACGGGTAAGGGCAAAGTCCAGATCACCGCGAAAATGCATATCGAGCGCGAGGGCGATAAAAAGAGCATCGTCATAACCGAGCTTCCGTATCAGGTCAACAAAGCGAAACTTCTCCAAAAGATCAACGAACTTCGTGAAAGCAAGAAGGAGCCTTTCGTCCAGATCGCGGATATTTTGGATGAATCCGACCGTCAAGGTCTCCGCGCGACGATCAAATTGAAGCGCGACGCCGAAGTCGACAGGATCGTAAAACTCCTTTTGAAACACACCGATCTTCAAACGAATTTCGGCATCAATATGGTCGTTATCGCTGACGGGAAGCCCCGTCTGATGGGTCTTCGCGAGATCTTAAAGTATTATCTCGATTATCAACGCACGTTGATCCAAAGGCGCACTCGTTTCGATCTGAACGCGGCGAAAGAGCGTGACGAGATCTTGCGCGGTCTCCTTGTCGCGATACAAAATATCGACGAAGTCATCGCGATCATCAAAAAGGCGAGAAACGTAGGCGACGCGAAAGACGCTCTTCGCGAGAGATTTTCTCTTTCCGAAAAGCAAGCGAACGCGATCGTCGAAATGAAGCTTCGCCGCTTGACCAACCTCGAAACGGATGAGATCATAACCGAGCTCGAAGAACTCAGAAAAAAGATCGATTATCTTACCAAAGTCCTCGGTTCGACCCGTATGCAATATCAAGTCATCAAAGAAGAACTCCTCGATATCAAAAAGAGATATAAGAGGGCGCGTCGCACCGAGATCGTAAACGGTGACGGCGAAACGGTCGTCAGTGAAATCAAGCCCGAGGAAGCGGCGTCCAAGCCTGTCGTAAACGGCGGGATCGTTCTCTTTGAGAACGGCAATATCAAATTCTGCAATCAACGCACGCTCGGCGCGGGCGGAAAGAGCCTTTCCGGTCTGACCGAAGCCGACGTCGTCAAAGAGATCGTCTATCTGACTTCGGATAAGAATTTCTATGCGTTTACCGATAAAGGTAACGTCGCGAGGATCGCTGCCTCCGACCTTCCCGAGAAGTCTTGGAAAGACCGCGGAACGCCTTTCGTAAAACTTGTTCCGCAAGCGGATCGTGAGGAAAAAGTCGTCTCGATCCTCGTCCTTGACGAGGGCGAAAAGGCTTCGCCGGAAGATTCGATCGTCTTCTTTACGACGGACGGTATGGTTAAGCGCACTCTGTCGCAGGAGTATGTCCAGCTTTCCAAGAGCTACTTCCAAGCGACCGTCGTAAAAGAGGGCGAACGCGTTTTGAACGTTTGCAATTTCAAGGAAGGGGATTCCATGGTTTTCGTTTCCGTCGACGGAATGGTTTTGAACGCCGAGACGACGGACGTTCCCGTTCAGGGAAGGCGTTCCGCCGGCGTCAAAGGAATGATGCTTGCGGACGGCGATTCCATTTCTTCCGCTTCGCTGACGAGCGATATGGGCGAAGTCATCGTCGTTACCGAACTCGGATACGGAAAAAGAGTCTTGATCGGCGATCTTGAAATCTCCAAGCGTTACAGAAAAGGACTGAAGATCATCGACACCGATCTTTCGAGAGGGAAGGTTATCTTCTCGGGCGTCGTCACGATGCCGTATATGGTCGCGTTCTTCTATGACGACGGATTATGCGAATTCGTCGTAACCGATTTGATCCCGATTCAAAACAGAACGGATATCGGTTCTTATCTGCCCGAAGACACCACGGTTCGGATCGTCTCTGCGGGTAAACACAGGACGAATTGATTTAACCGCGCTTTCTTGCGCCTCGGAAAACCGAGGCGCTTTTTTTTGCTTGTCCCGAAAATTCGGTTTGGAAGTGATAGCTTGGGACAAGTTCGCATACAGTAAAGTATGTTAAAAGGTTATTTTCCCGAAACGCTATATAAAATGATTCCCGATCCCGTGCTTGAAGTCAGGGTAAGGCGAGGTCTTCCATTGACCTTTCTGACGGAAAAACGTCGCTCGATCTCTTCTCGCGCGATCCGCGAGGAAGAGTTTGATGAATGCTTGATGCTCGCGACCGAACACTCTTTGTATGCGATGACGGAACGGCTCGTCAGCGGATATTTGCCGCTTCGCGGCGGAGTCCGCGTCGGGGTCGCGGGAGAGGGCGTCTCGGAAGGCAGGTCGATCAAGAACGTAAAGAACGTTACTTCGCTCGTTTATCGCGTCCCTCACCAAATCTTCGGCGCGTCCGATTTTATTCGGATCGACGGAAATTTCAAGCAAAACGTTCTGATCGTTTCGCCGCCCGCCTGCGGTAAAACGACGCTTTTAAGGGATCTTACGAGGAAGCTTTCGAACGTGGGGAATAACGTCGCTGTTTTGGATGAAAGAGGGGAAATCGGCGGAGTCGTCAAAACCGAACGAACGCTGGATCTCGGATCGAATGCGGACGTCCTCGTCGGATTTCCGAAGCGCATCGCGTACGAAAACGCGCTTCGCGCTTTGAGCCCCGATTATATCGTTACCGACGAACTATCGGGCGAAGAGGACGTCGAAGGCGTCCTTCGCGCCTATTACGGCGGCGTAAAAGTCGTCGCGACTTTGCACGGGAAGGGCGACTTCGTCTTTTACGGGATTTTCGCGCCGCTTGAAAAGGTTTTCGATCGGGTGATCGTCCTTTCCAAAGATCCGAAAGTCGGTTCGGTCGTTCGCGACGAAAAGCGATGAGCGCGTTCTCCGTCTTTGCTGGCGCATGCGCCTTTCTTTCCGCGTCGCTCGTCGGATTATGGTTGAAACGGCGGCTTTTGAATAAAGCCGATTTCTATAAAGACTACTATGATTTTCTGTGTTACGCTCTTGAAAAAATCTCTTCCGAACGGACGGTCGTTTCGGAGATCAAACGGACGTTTCAAGGAAAAAGTAAAGAGTTCACCGAGCTTTTGAAGGGTAACGAGGTCTCGGCTCCGATCGGTGAAAAAGAGCGGAACGCCGTAAAAGAGTATCTTTCGGGGATCGGTTCCACGGATGCGGAATCGCAGATCGCTTCGCTTTCGTCAAAGTGCTCGACGTTAAAGCGATTCGTCGAAAACGAATGCGCCGCTTATCGAAAAGACGCGGCGTTACGATTCAAACTCGCCGTCCTCGTCGGCGCCGCTCTCTTTATCATTTTGGTTTGACGGGAGGAAACTATGGATATAAGCGTTTTGTTTAAGATCGCGGGGATCGGGTTGCTCGCGGCGATCATGAATACGATTTTGAAGAAAAGCGACAAAGAAGAGATCGCGACGGTGACGACGCTTGCGTCTTTGGTGATCGCGCTCGTGATCGTGCTTGATATGATCGCGTCTTTGTTTGACAGCGTCAAGTCCATTTTCAGCTTATATTGATATGCAGATCGTCAAAGTGATCGGCGTCGGCTTGATCGGCGCGCTCGTCGCCGGGATTCTGCGGCAGGAAAAATCGGAAATCTATATTTTCGCCGTGATCGCAAGCGGCGCGCTGATTCTGATTATCATTCTATCCTCGTTAACGGACGTAATCGCCGAATTCGGGCTTCTCGTCGGAAAGAGCGGGGTGGACGAATCTCTGTTCGCCGGCGTTTTGAAGATCCTCGGCGTGGGGTACATCACGGAGTACGCCGCTTCCCTTTGCAACGATTACGGCGTTTCGAGTATCTCGAATAAGATCCAACTTGCGGGAAAAATTTCGATCTTTTTTATGACCTTTCCCGTCTTGACCAATCTGATCGGCGTCATTTCTTCGATCGTATGAAACCGTTTCTTCGATTCCTTCTTATCCTGATTTTTTCCGCGATGCTTTTCTCTTTGCCTCTGTCGAGCGCATCGGCGAAAGGAATTAAACCGAAAACGAATCCGGATGAAGAATTAGCGAAAGCGATCGAAAAGTATATTGAAAATCTCGACCTCGCGGATCTTGACGAATTCGTTCGGGATATAGACGATCACGGGGTTTTGAAAGGCTCTCTCGCCGATCTTGTCAAGCGTATGACGAAGGGAGAGCTTTCCTTTGACTTTAAGACGATTTTGTCCTATTTATGGGGAAATATCGCGTCTTTGCTTTCCGAAACGTTCGCCGCGTTATTGACTGTCTTGATTCTTGCGGTTTTGAGTAGTCTTTTATCCGGACTGACCTCGGGATTTATGAATAAGCAGACGATCGAGATCGTCCATTACGTCTTTTATACCCTTGCGGTTACCGTGATCATGGTCAAAGTCGGAGGGATCGTAAAAGAAAGCGCGGACCTTGTAAATCGACTGACTCGGCTGACCGAGACGGCGTTTCCGCCGCTCGTAACTTTGATGAGCGCGCTCGGCGGGAGCGTTTCTTCGACGCTTTATAAGCCGCAACTCGCTTTTTTCTGCGCTTTGATCTCCAAAATCATAGGTAGCTTAATTCTGCCTTTGTTTACCGCTTCCGTGGCTTTTTGCCTGATCGGGCATCTTTCCGCGACGGTAAAGACGGATAAAATCCAATCCGCGATCCGTTACGGATCGACCTTCGTTTTAACTTCGGTTTTCGGTTTGTTTCTGACCTATTTGACCGTCGCGGGTATCACCGGGGGAATGGTGGACGGAATCAGCGTCAAAGCGGCGAAATTCGTCGTTTCGAGCTACGTCCCGATCCTCGGCGGCTACTTATCGCAGGGATTCGATCTCATCAGCGCGGGGTGCGTCCTCATCAAAAACGCGATCGGCGTGATCGGGATCGTCTGCGTTTTGGCGATCCTATTGAAACCGATTTTGCATATCGTCGTTTTTACGTTCGCGTTAAAAGTCGTCGCGTCCGTCGTCCAGCCGATCGGTGATAAAAGGATTTCGGACTTTTTATATTCGGTTTCGAACAGCACGAAAGTTTTGATTACGGCGATCGTCGGAACGGGCTTCGTCTTTATCGTGTCGTTGCTTTTGGTCGTCGTCACCTGTAACGCGGGGGTATTGTGATATGAAAGGATGGATTTTGAGCGTCGTAGGAATGGTTTTGACCGTTACGCTTGCGGAGATCATGCTTCCCGAGGGGCAAACCTCGAAGTACGTCAAAGGGGTCGTCTCGCTTATGGTCGTTTACGTTATGATCTTACCGATCCCGAAACTTTTATCGTTAAAATTCGACGCAAATTCTTTTTTTAATTTTTCCGCGTCGAGTTATGAAATCGATTCGGGTTTCATACAAATTATCAAAGAGGACAAACAGTCCGCGCTATCCGATTCGCTGACTTCCGTCTTTCGGGATTCCGGGATCGCGAGCGCTTCGGCAACCGTCCTGATCCAAGGCGAAAACGAGATCGATCGGGTCATTCTTTCGGCGAAAGAAGAGGACGTCGAATCCGCGTTTGCGATAACGCTTTCGTATTTGAACGTAAAGGAGGATAGGGTTGTGATCCATGAAATCGATACGTGATCTTTGGCAAAAGTTCAAGTCGTCCGAACCGATCGCAAAGCTTCGATCCGTAAAGAACGTCGAAATCGTTCTTGCCGCGATCCTCGCCCTGATCGCGATCGTCGCCTATTTCGCGATCTCCGCAAACGGTCGAAAGTCCCGATACGCGCCGACCCTTGCGACGGAAGTGAAAATGACGGACGAAGAACAGAGGCTTTCCGCGCTCTTGTCGAAGATACAAGGAATCGGAGAAGCGCGCGTCTATATCAGCTACGGCGACAAAAAAGACGTTACGGGCGTCGTCATCGTCGCAAAAGGCGCGGATACTTCGGAAAAAAGAGTCTCGGTCGTTCGCTGCGTGGAGATCGCTACCGGAGCGTCGGTAGATCAAATACAAATATTTCAAATGGAAAATGGAGGGTAAAACAATGTCGAACAAAAAGAAAATCATCATTATCTGCTCAATGGTCGTTCTGCTCATCGCGGCGGCGTACTTAAACGTCCTGATCTCGCATCGCTCGACCAAGACGGTTTCCGGAAGAATCGACGACAGAGAGTCGACGACCGTTTCGTTCTTTACGAGTTATCGGACGGCGCGCGATTCTTCGAGGCAAGAAAGTTTTATGTATTACGATTCGATCATAAACTCCGAAACCGCTTCCGCGGCGGCGATCACTTCCGCCGAGAGTAAGAGAGAAGAACTCGCCGGCTTTGCGGAAAGCGAACTCGTTCTCGAAGGATTGATCAAAGCGAAAGGATTCGAGGATGCGGTCGTTACGATCTCCACGGCGAACGTCAACGTCATCGTTAAGAAAGCGGGAGAAGTCGACGCAACCGACGCCGCGCAGATTCTCTCGATCATTACGGAAGAAACGGGAGTGACCGCAAGCAAAGTCATTATCACGCCGTATACGGTTTGATCGGAATAAAATATTCCCGCTTCGAGAGACCGCCGCCTGTTTCAAACGGACGGCGATTTTTCTTTTTCGCAAACGACGCTTGAAAAGTCCTTTCGTCGGGCTTAGTATATTTTGCCCATTCCGCTTGAAATAATAGATATACTATGTTACAATATTTTTACGGAGGAATCATAATGGACGACACCAGATACGAAGACATTATTGCGTCGATTGCGGGCGTGGCGGCTTTCAAAGTGGAAGGCGTCGCTTCTTTGTCCGGCGTGGCGGGAATGCGCGGTAAAAAACAAAAACGCGAAAAGAAAAGCGTTCAGGTCCTTATCCTCGGAGAGGATTCCGTTCGAATCGACGTCTACG
Source organism: Clostridia bacterium (assembly GCA_024685775.1). Lineage (NCBI taxonomy): Bacteria > Bacillati > Bacillota > Clostridia > Clostridia bacterium. Next base: position 34,825 of record JAIKVL010000002.1, read on the forward strand.
TTAACGCGTTTTCGGGCGTTTCCGTTCCCGACCTTGCATACGATATTCAGGAAAGCGTTTGCAAAGAGGTCGAAAGCGCGACGAAGTTTAAGGTAAAATCCGTCAACGTCAACGTGGCTGGTATCGTTTTCAATCAATAATTTTCAATCAATAATTATGAGCAGAAAGAACGCAAGAGAAATTTTATACAAATTGGTTTTCGAATATTCCTTTTCCCGCGTCCCGAACGAGGTGACCGAAGCAATGTTTTTATCCGACGCGACTTTGTCCGAAGACGATAAAACCTACGTCAAAAATACCTACCTCGGGATCACGGAAAAGTTCGACGAACTCTCGAACCTGATCTTGAAATACACCACCGGGTACGCCTCGGCGGATCGTCTCGTCAAAGCGGATCTGATCGCGATGATCGTCTCCGCCTACGAGCTTTCTTACGAGCCCGAAATCCCCGCCGGCGTTTCGATCAGCGAGGCGGTGGATCTCGTCAAACAATACAGCACGAGCAAAAGCAGCGGTTTTGTAAACGGCGTGCTTGCGAGCATCAATAAGGAGGTAAGGGAAAATGGCTAAAATCATCGACGGAAAAGCGATCGCGAACGCTTTGCAGGAAAGACTGAAAGAGCAGTGCGCTTATTTTGCGATGCAATTCGGCAGAAAGCCCAAACTTGCCGTTATTATGGTCGGCGAGGATCCCGCGAGCGCGATCTACGTTCGCAATAAGATCCGCGCTTGCGAAGCGGTCGGTATCAATTCGGAATCCTATCGTTTACCCGAATCGACCGAACAGGCGCAACTCGAAAGCATTATCGAGAAATTGAACGCCGATCCGACGGCGGACGGAATCCTCGTTCAGTTGCCGCTTCCTTCGCGCCTCAATGCGAAAAGGATCATTCCTTTGATCGATCCTCGGAAAGACGTGGACGGATTCAGCGATTCCAATCTCGGTGCGCTCGTTTCGGATGATAAAAGCGGGCTTTATTCCTGCACGCCCCTTGGGATCATTCAACTGATCAAAAGCACGGGGATCGATCTGACGGGAAAGCGCGCGGTCGTCGTCGGTCGCTCGAACGAAGTCGGGAAGCCGGTCGCTTTAATGCTTTTGCAACAAAACGCGACGGTTACGATCTGCCACAGCAAAACCGTAAATCTCGGTGAAATCACGCGCACGGCGGACGTCCTCGTCGTCGCGGTCGGCAAAAAGAAACTCGTTACTGGCGATATGGTAAAAGAGGGCGCGGTCGTGATCGACGTCGGTATCAATCGCGACGAAGACGGAAAGCTTTGCGGCGACGTCGATTTTGCGTCCGTCGAGCCGAAAGCGGGATTCATTACGCCCGTTCCCGGTGGCGTCGGTCCCATGACGATCGCGATGCTGATGACGAACACGATCAAAGCGGCGAAACGAAATGTTCAATAAAGCGCTCAGCGTCGAAGAGTTAAACAAATATATCCATCAAATCTTTTTAGCCGAGGAAATGTTGATCGGCGTTTCGGTTTTCGGCGAAGTTTCGGGCGTTCGGGTGAGCGGTCCTCACGCGTATTTTACCGTGAAAGGGGAAAGCGCCGCGATTTCTTGCACGCTCTTTTCTTACGCGCGGACGTATCTTCCGAAGGACGGCGAAAGCGTCTTGTTGAAGGGCAGTCCGGATTATTACGTTAAGACGGGTAAACTCTCTTTCAACGTTACGCAGATCCAACCGATCGGAGTCGGAAAACTGCACGTCGAGCTTGAAAAACTCAAAGCCGCGCTCGCGAAAGAGGGCGTTTTCGACGAATCGCATAAAAAACCTATTCCCCGATTTTCGAAAGACGTTTGCGTGATCACGAGCAAAACGGGCGCGGTAATCCGCGATATTTATCGGACGATCCGTAACGTCAATCGCTCGATCAATATTCACGTTTACAACGTGCGCGTCCAAGGAGAAGGCGCGGAAAACGAGATCGCTCGCGCGATCGAAAGGACGGATAAAAAGTTCGACGTCATTATCGTGGCGCGCGGCGGCGGTTCCTTCGAAGATCTCGCGCCTTTTAATACTGAGATTGTCGCAAGGGCGATTTATCGAGCCGAAACCCCGATCGTTTCCGCAGTCGGGCACGAAACGGACTTTTCTTTGTCCGACTTTGCGGCGGACGCTCGCGCCGCCACTCCGACAGCCGCGGCGCATCTCGTCGCATACGACGAATCGGAGATCCTTTCTTCGATTTTCAACTCGCTTTCCGAAATGGGACTTTCGCTTCAACAAAAAGAAGCGTTATGCGAAAAAGATCTGACGCGCGTCGTTCGGGCGATCGAGCGCAACGCTTCGCTCCTTTCGGAACGCGGTTCGGCGAAACTCCGTTCGCTGTTATCCGCACTCTCCGGATCGCATAAATTGTTTGTTCGGAAGAAAGAAAGCGATCTCGAAAAGATCCTCGTTCGTTTGAGCGGATTAAATCCGCTTGCCGAACTTGCGAAGGGGTATGCGGCGGCATCCGTTAACGGAAGGCGCGTTTCTTCCGCTCGGGACGTCCAAGTCGGCGACGAAATGGAACTTATTTTGAAAGACGGCGCTTTAAAAGCGCAAATAAAGGAGATACGATATGACGTTTGAAGAAATTCTCGCGAAACTCGAATCGATTTCGGATTCTTTGGAAAACGGAAATCTTCCGCTTGAAAAGGGGATCGAACTCTATAACGAGGGTTTGGAATTATCCAAAAAGGCGATCGCGATCTTAAAGGAAGGAAAGGGTAAGATCACCCTTTTGAACGATGAACTCGGAAAGCTTGCGGACGAAGCGTTCGAGGTGGAGGAAGGCAATGATTAAAGACGTTCTTTCCGCATTTGCGGAAAAGTTTAATAAAGATCTCGAAAAGGTCATGGGCGAGTTGAAAGGCGGCGCGCTCGTCTCCGCCATGAGGTATTCCGTCACGGGCGGCGGGAAGCGTTTGCGCCCGTTTATGGTGCTTTTGACGGCGGAAATGGGCGGCTTGACCTACGACGACGTTTTCCCGCTTATGGTCGGCGTCGAACTCATCCATACCTATTCTTTGGTTCACGACGATTTGCCTTGTATGGATGACGACGATTATCGCCGCGGAAGAAAAGCGACGCACGCCGAATTCGGCGAAGCAATGGGCGTTCTCGCGGGCGACGCGCTTTTGAATTACGCCTACGAGTATATGCTCGCAAACGCCGTTAAAGCGAAAAATATCGGAGGTTTTATCACGGCGATCAGCTGCATTATGGTTCGCGCGGGGTATTTGGGAATGCTCGGCGGTCAAAGCTACGATATCGACGAAGAGATCAAAAAGCAGTTCAAGCGCGAAGATTTTATCAATATGTACGCGGGAAAGACGGGCGCATTGTTTCAAGCTGCGCTCGGCGCCGGCGCGTTTGCAGCCGGGCTTTCGGAAGACGATCTTACCGCGCTTTTGAAATGCGGAACCTATCTCGGCGTCGCATTTCAGCTGAAAGACGACCTCGACGATTTGACGCAGGATCAAAAGGGCGTGGACGAGAAGGAAAAGAAGCCTTGTTTGACGATGCTTGCAACCTTTGAAAATGCGTCCGCAAAAGAATTCGTCGAGCTCAATCGCGACGTCGCAAAGGATACCGTTCGAAACGTAAAAGGAAGCGAGAACCTGATCGCTTTGATCGATTATCTTTTGACGTTCTCGGAGGAAAATTCCGAAAAATCCGATAAAGACGAAGAAAAATCCGAGAATTGACGGCTCTTTATAACGGGCGTTGATCCGAGAAATTCGCTTTTTTATTGTAATTTCGGAAAAGATATGATAATATATTTATACGGTGGTGCAGTATTCTAGTCAGAACATACGCGTACGAGGGCGGGGTTAAAATATCGCCGTAGGGCACATCGATGAAGTTTCTTGTGTTGGCTCGTTTTGCCCAAATTCGGGTCGATGCTGGGAGTTAAGAATTGCGGGCGTTTCGTAACGGCATACGGAAGCCGACCCACTTTTCGTGGAGACCTAATATGGTGGTCGCTCACGGGCACTGTTTAGGATTAAACCTGCAATGCGGTCTCAAAGCTGTGTGCAGCGTAGCCTGCCTTGAGTGAAATAGGCGGATTGGGAACCACACCGATTCCGTCGGCAGACGGAGTCCGGTGATTGCCCATGAAACTTAAATTGCAAAAGAGGATAAGTCGCGTGTGGTCTGTTAAGGAAATCTTCTAGACTGTAAATCAAGCACGATAAGGATTATAGTGCGACCTTAGTGGTGATTCAGTTGCGTTTGGGGCGACCCGCGCTCTGCGGATTAAAAGGAAACTGCGCGTTCGGCGACGGCGCGTTCCGCTTGGGGAAAGCCTACTGGACCTATGGCGCAAGGTTTACTTATTTTGCTACCACCGATTCTCAAAGGAGTTATTTTTTTTGAAAGAAGACGGATCGATTCCAAGCCCGAATTCGGAAGAACCATCACCGAAAGAGCGAAAGAAAAAGGGTAATAAGCATAACGTTTGGCCATTGAAAGTAACGGTCATAACGCTTGTGTTGTCCGCTTTTTTCAGTTTTTTTACCGAGATCGTTTCAACGAAAAGTAATTTGGTCGTCGCTTTGTTGATCTGCGTCTTATTGATCGTGATCAGCATCGTTTTCGACGGGATCGGCGTCTCCGTTACGAATTGTGACCCGAAGCCTTTGACCGCGATGGCAGCAAGGCGCGTCCCCGCGAGCAAAAGGGCGCTGCGCCTCGTCCAAAACTCCGAAAAGGTCAGCAGCATTTGTTGCGACGTGATCGGAGATATCTGCGGCGTTATTTCGGGCGCGTGTTCCGCGGCGATCGTCTTGAAAATCGTTTTATTTACGGGAAACAAATATCAACTTTTGTTTTCGATCGTAGCAAGCGCGGTGATCGCGGCGATCACGGTCGGCGGGAAGGCGTTCGAAAAGACGATCGCGATCAAAAATTCGAAAGAAATGGTTATGCTGACCGCTCGTATTATGGGCATTTTCAGCAAAGAAGATAGGAAGGATCGGAAAGATGCTGCTAAAAAGAATAAATCTTCCCAATGACGTAAAAAAACTGAATATTTCCGAATTATCCGAACTCTCTCAGGAAGTCAGATCGAGAATCGTCGAAGTTACGCTTCAAAACGGAGGGCATATCGGCGCGTCTCTCGGCGCGGTCGAGCTCATCGTCTCGCTGCTTTACGTCTTCGATGCGGAAAAAGATAAAATCGTTTTCGACGTCGGGCATCAAGCCTATGCGTACAAAATTTTGACGGGGCGAAACGCGGAATTCGATTCGCTTCGAACGTTCGGAGGAATCAGCGGATTCCCGAAACCGAGTGAAAGCAAGTATGATTCCTTTGTCGGCGGACATGCGGGCAACGCGATCTCGGCTGCCTGCGGATACGCCAAAGCGCGAGAACTCTCGGGCGAGAATTACGAAGTGATCTCTGTCCTCGGCGACGGCGTTATGGTGAACGGCGAGACCGCGGAAGGCTTTAATCTCGCGTCCTCGATCGGAAAACAGATCATCGTTCTCAACGATAATACCTATTCGATCTCGGAAGGCGTCGGAAGCGTCCCGGAATATTTGAAAGCCCTACGCGCAAAACCTTGCTCGACAAAGCTCAGGAAGGGGGCGGAGAGTCCGTTCGCGCATTACGATCTTTCCTATGTCGGTCCCGTTTGCGGTCACGATATTCCTTCTTTGGTCAAAGCATTTGAAACTGCGAAAAATTCGGATAAATCCGTCGTTTTACATATCGTAACCAGTAAAGGAAAAGGGTATCTTCCCGCGGAGCAAAACCCATTGAAACTTCACGGCGTTCCTCCGAAGGGAGAGCGCGACGGCGTTTCGTTCGGTTCCGTTTTCGGAAAAACGCTCGTAAAGCTTCGCGAAAAGGACGATAAGATCGTCGCGATCGCGGCGGCAATGGCGATCGGAACGGGATTATCGGAATTCGTCGATCGATTTCCGAATAGTTTTATAGACGTCGGGATCGCGGAAAGCACGGCGGTTTCCGTCGCTGCGGCTCTTGCGAGGGCAGGTTTTAAGCCGTACGTCGCGATCTATTCCACTTTTTTGCAGCGCGCTTACGACCAAATGCTTTACGACGTGGCGATGGACGACCTCGGCGTAACGTTCATCGTGGATCGTGCGGGCATCGTCGGGGAAGACGGCGAATCGCATCAGGGGATCTACGACCTTTGTCTGCTTTCATCCGTTTCCTCCTCGCGCGTTTTTTCGCCGAGTTCGGGCGAAGAACTCGAAAAAATGCTCGAATACTGCGCCTCGGTTCCCGGACTCAAAGTGATCCGCTATCCGAAAGGCAGTGCGGAAACGGGCATTCCGACGAACGCCGATTTCCCGCATTGGGTCACGATCAAGCAAGGAAATTCGAACGCGTTTATCGTTGCCCACGGCGCGCGTATGGTTCAAAACGCGATGGAAGCGGCGAGCGTCCTTGAAACAGACGGGATCTCCGTCGGCGTCGTTAACGCGCGCTCGATCAAGCCTTTCGATTCGGAATTTCTTTCGTCCGTTCAAGGCGCGAGACTATTCGTCTTGGAAGACGTCGTGTATTCGGGTTCGCTTTCGGAAAATCTCCTCGCGAACGGTTTTGACGTTTCCGCGATCACCTTGCCGGACGGTTACGTTACTTTCGGAAAAGTTTCCGAATTGCAGCGTCTCTTCGGGCTCGACGCGGAGAGCGTCGCGGCTAAGATCAAAAAAGAGTATGAGACTGGACGTTTTTCTGGCGGAAAGAGATAATCTCTCGCGGACGCGCGCGGCGAATTTGATCAAAACGGGCGGTGTCTCGGTCAACGGAAAGCGCGTGGATAAGCCGTCCGCGGAAATCTCCGGGGAAGAGATCGTCGAAGTCGTCGACACGTTGAAATTCGCGTCTCTCGGCGGCGTTAAACTCGAAAACGCGCTGGATTTCTTTCACATCGATCTGAAAAATAAATCTTGCTTGGACGTCGGCGCGGCAAACGGCGGTTTCACCGATTGTATGCTGAAACGAGGCGCGGAACGCGTTACGGCGGTCGATCTGCACGTCGCGTTTCCCGATTTTCTCAAAGAAGACGCGCGCGTCGAGATCGCGGACGAAATCAATGCTAAGGATCTTGCCGAGCATTTCCGAGGTAGGGCATTCGACTTTATTTCGGTCGATTTGAGCTTTATTTCGCTTTGCGGTCTTTTCCCGATCTTTCGTTCGTTGCTTTCCGAAAACGGCGAATTGATCTGTCTTTTTAAGCCTCAGTTCGAAGTCGGAAGGAAAGATCTGCCGAAAAGCGGCGTCGTCAGGGATAAAAAAGCCATTGAAAAAGCCTTTGCGCGCGTCCTTCTCGCGGCAAAAGAGTCCGGATTGCGTTTTTTCGGAGATTGCGCCGTCCCCGAATTGTTCGATGATAAAAACGCGGAGCGGACGATCTTATTTCGTCTGAACTGATTTCTTTTATAAAATTTATATTTTTTTCAATATTTCGATAAATTTGCATATTTTCCTTGTAAATACTGAATAATCGCGTTATAATTTCAGTATGAAACTGTGTATTGTTATCAATGACGGAAAGAAAAAAGCGCGTGAAATCGCGGGCGAATTCATGGATGAGCTTACGGCTCGTTCGATTGATTTTTACGTTTTTTCGGGCGTTCTCTCGAAAGGAACGACGGCTGCCGTCGTCTTCGGCGGAGACGGAACGATCCTGAAATTCATCCGCACGGGCATCGTCAACGTCCCCGTTCTCGGGATCAATTGCGGAAAGATGGGATTTCTCGCGGAAACCGCGCGTCCCGCTTCGGAGACGATCGACAAGCTCCTTCGCGGCGAATATTCGATCGACGAACGGAAACTTTTGCGCGTAGATTGCGGCGGAGAAGTCTATTACGCCTTGAACGAAGTCGTTCTCGGGCGCGCGGACTCGATCAATCTCGTGGACGTAGAGATCTCGACGGACGAAGGTTCGCTCGATATGTACCGCGCGGACGGCGTGATCGTCGCGACTCCGACAGGTTCCACGGCGTATTCTTTGTCGGCGGGCGGTCCCGTTTTGAGTCCGAAAGTCCCTGCGTACGTCGTAACGCCGGTTTGTCCGCACAGCCTGCATTCCCGACCGATGGTCCTATCCGACGACGAGGTCATAAACGTGTCCGTTCGGACGTCCGGAAAATGCATCGCGGTGATCGACGGGGCAAACGTCCTTTCTTCGATGGATGGATTCGATATCCGCGTTTCGACGGACGGGAAATGCGCCGCGTTTATTCGAACGGAAAAGCGCAGTTTTTATAAAACGATGTTAAACAAAATGACGAAGGAAGGTTGAAAATGTCTTGCGATAACAGAAGGCTCCGCATCTTGGAATTGATTAAAAAATATAACGTAGGCAGGCAGGATCAGCTCGTCGAACTCCTGAACGCGGAAGGTTTCGGCGTGACGCAAGCCACCGTTTCGCGCGACATCAACGAGCTTCAACTCAAAAAGATCAAAGAAGGCGGCGTTTTCCGCTATATTCAAGCCGATGCGCCGACGATGATCACGGAAAGCAAGGTCTCCATTATGTTTAAGCAGACGGTCAACAGCGTAGCCGTCAGCCAAAATCTAATTATCGTTAAGACGCTGGCGGGCAGCGCGAACGCCGTTTGCGCGATCCTCGATAACTTTAATCTCGAAGGCGTTTTAGGCTCCGTCGCGGGCGACGATTGCATCTTTATCGCAACCGAACCCGGGAAAGCGGAAGCGATTGCGAACACCTTTCGCTCTTATCTTTGATTTTTTGCTATGTTACGCAGCTTACGCATTAAAAACATCGCTTTGATCGAACAATGTACGATCGAATTCGGCGAAAATCTGAACGTTTTAAGCGGAGAAACGGGCGCGGGTAAGTCGATCATTATCGACTCGCTTTCTTTTGCGCTCGGCGCGAGAGCGGATAAGACGCTGATTCGTCACGGAGAAAAGACGGCGGAGGTCGAAGCGGTCTTCGATCTCTCGGATTCTCCCGCGGCAAAAGCCGTTATGGTCGGTTTTGGGCTCGAAGAAGAGGATCTCTTGATCGTTTTCCGTTCGATGACCGAAAATAAAAGCGAGATTCGCTTGAACGGAAGACTCGCGACGCTCTCGATGCTGAAAGAGGTCACACGTTTGCTCGTCGATATTTTAAGCCAACACGAGAATCAATCTCTTTTGTCCGTTTCGTCGCATATCGAGCTGTTGGATAAATACGGAGAATCGAGTCTTTTGCGTTTAAAAAACACCGTCTCAGAACTGTTTGACAGCTATAAAGAAACCGAAAACGCGCTCGGATCGTTCGGAAGCGAGGCGGATCGCGCTCGAAAAATGGATATATTATCCTATCAAATCGACGAAATCGCGGCTGCGGAGTTAAAAGAAGGCGAGGAAGAAGAGCTTCTTGCCGAAAGAGAACGCTTCCGAAACTCGGAAAAGATCGTTTCCGCCGTCTCGACCGCGGCGTCCGCAATGAACGGTGACGACGCTTTCAGCGTTCAGTCCGCGATCTCCGCGGCGATGAACGCGCTTCGTTCGGTCGTTTCTTATGATAAAACGCTCGAAGAAACCTACGATCGCTTGGATCAATCCTACGCCGAAATTAAAGATCTTTCGGACGAATTATCGTCTTACGTCGATTCGTTCGATTTTGACGAGGCTACGGCGGCGTACGTCGAAAAAAGAGTGGATCAAATCCGTTCGTTAAAGAGGAAATACGGTTCTACCGTTTCCGAAATCCTCCGCGCGTACGACGAATTTTCAAAAGAATACGCCGTTTTGTCCGACGCGGACGGAGAAGTCGAGCGTTTGACGAAGAAAAAAGGCGAACTTTATGAAAAATTGATGCAAGCCTGCGCGGAACTATCCGAAAAAAGGAAGAAAACGGCAAAGGCGTTTTCCGCGGAGATCGAAAAGGAGCTTTCCGAACTCGGGATGAAAGGAAGCAAATTCGAAGTATCCTTCGCGTCCGGGGAAGCGTTTTTAACGGAAAACGGCTTTGACAAGGTTGAATTTTTGATTTCTCCGAATCCCGGGGAACCGCTTCGCGAACTTGCGAAGATCATATCCGGCGGCGAGATGTCGCGCTTTATGCTTGCGTTAAAAGTGATCACCGCTCGTCTCGACGGGATCGGAACGCTCGTCTTCGATGAAGTGGACGCAGGCATCAGCGGGCATATCGGAGAGGTGGTTGCCGAAAAATTGGTTTTGGTCTCTCGCGTGAGACAGGTTTTGACGATCACGCATTTGCCGCAGGTCGCCGCAGTCAGCGATCGCCATTTTCTGATCGAAAAGAAGACGACGAACGGTAAGACCCTTTCGTCCGTTACGCCGCTCGAAGAAGAGGGCGTTTTGAAAGAGATCGAAAGATTGTCAGCGGGCGTCGGAGCCTACGGCGCATTGCACGCAAAAGAGCTTCGAGATCTTGCAAAACAGAAAAAAGCAAATTAACGGTATCTTTATTCGGCAGGCATTTGCCTGCCTTTTTTATTATAAAATACTTTATATTTCGCTATATTGTTATAAAAACCTCTCTAAATTATAATAGTTTAGACAAATTTTCATATCAATTTGCAGATTTTACCAATTACAAATTCGATGATACGCAAATAGAAATCCCGTATTTGCAGACCATAAAACCGAGGTGGCAAAATGAAGAACAAAGTCAGGTTGATCCTGTTTTCGGTCGTTATCGCCGTTTTATGTTTCACTTTTACCGGGACGTTTGCGTTCGCGGAAGAGCGAGAAGTTTATCTCGGAGGAACGCCTCTCGGGATCGGACTTGCCGAACGAGGTCTTATCGTTACGGGGTTTGTCGATGTGATCACCGATGAGGGGACGGCTTGTCCCGCTCGCGGCAGCGAAATTTTGACGAACGACGTAATCGTTAAGCTGAACGGCAAAGAGATCGTCGGGGTAAGGGATTTTGCGTCCGCTTTGCAAGGTTCGGACGGAGTCGTGACTTTGACTGTAAAGAGGGGGGAGCGGGATTTCCTATTCTCGCTCGCTCCCGTCACCGATAGCGTAACGGGCTTAAAGAAACTCGGAATTACGGTGAAAACGGGAATTTCCGGGATCGGAACGCTGACGTTCGTTCTTCCGAACGGGCGTTTCGGCGCGCTCGGACACGGGATCGTGGATGCGGATACGGGAAAACCGTTTTTTACCGACCGAGGCTCCGTTTATTCTTGCAATATCAGCGGATTTCGACCGGCGAACGGCGGGAAAGCGGGTGAGCTCATCGGTCGATTCGTAAATCGTTTGACCCCGATCGGACAAATCGATCTATGTAACGGATTCGGCGTTTACGGAGAAGCCGGGCAAGCGATGACGAAAGGTCTTTCCAAAGTCGTTTTGGGTTCGAAAAGATCGGTAAAGACAGGGAAAGCGCAGATTTATTCGACGATCTCGGGCGGAGAGCCGAAAATGTACGAGATCGAGATCGTTAAATTGCAAAATCAGAAAACACCGAAAGAAAAGAGTATGTTGATCCGCGTGACCGATCGCGATCTCCTATCCGAAACGGGCGGGATCTTGCAGGGAATGAGCGGAAGCCCGATCGTGCAAGACGGAAAATTGGTCGGCGCGGTTACGCACGTCCTTCTTTCGGACGCGAAACTCGGTTACGGCTTATATATCGATTGGATGCTTCCGTTTGCCGTCGGCTGATCGTCCGTCGTAAATCGTTCTGGATCTCGGCGGGGCGGCATAGAATGAATTATGCCGCATATTTGTTCCGCAAAGCCGTTTCTTTTGTTGAACGACTTAAAAAACTGCGTAAAGAAGAATTCGAAACTCATTGCATTGTCCTTTGTTTTAGCGTTCGCAGGCGCCGCGCTCGGCGCGCTCATCGCCTGTAAAATCGGAGAAAAGGCGGCTCCTTACTCGGTTTTCGCTCGCTTATTCAAACTTTCTTACGCCCCGTTTTCTTTCGTCTTTTCCTATCTTTTGCGGTTTTTTCTGTATCTTTTGATCGCTTCTTTCGGTTTTTTCCTTCCGTTTTCGGCGTTTTATCCTTCGATCGCGCTCGTTCTTTACGGAAGATTCGTCGCTCGAAACGTCGCTACGGCGTTTTTGACCGATTCGATCGGATGTTCCGTCCTTTCTCTCATCTTCGTCGAATTGCCTCTGTTTCTTCTCGGCGTAAGTCTTTTTGCTTTTACGTTCGTTAAGATATCCGAGCGGAAGATGTGCCGCGGGATTGCGCTGAACGCCAAGACTTTAACCGAGATTTTACCGTATTTATTGGAATGTTTGACTCTATATTTTATCGCGTTGTTCTTGATTTTCGTCGTGATTTGCGGCGCTACGTATCTTTGGGTCGTCGTTTTGTGATAATTTTTCTCCGAGATCGCATACTAAGCGCGAGGTGAAAATATGAAAAAGATTGTTTGGATTGCGATATTTGCGGTATTTGCGTTTTTCGCGCTCGCCGTTCCCGTCAAAGGGGCGCGGGCGGATTCCGTTTCTCCCGTAAAAGCGAGAAGCGCTTATTTGATGGATAAGCGAACGGGCGAAACTTTATACGGGCAGAGGGAAAACGACGAATTCCCGATCGCGAGTATGGTGAAGATCATGACCGCGGTTTTAACTTTCGAAGAGATCGAAAAGGGCTCTCTTCGCTTTGACGAGTCGATCACGATCAGCGACGCCGCGGCCGGGATGGGCGGTTCTCAAATGTTTCTCGATCGAGGTTTATCCTATCCCGTGACCGATCTTTTGAAAGGTGTGATCGTCGTTTCCGCGAACGACGCTTGCGTCGCTCTTGCCGAGAGGATCAGCGGCAGTGAAGAAAGTTTCGTCGAAAAAATGAACGAAAAAGCAAAAGAACTCGGTATGACGCGCACGGTTTTCGTGAACGCGACGGGACTTCCGAAAGAGGGCGGGCATTCGACGGCGCACGACGTTGCTTTGATGCTTCGCGCTCTGACGTCTCACGAACGGTATTACGATTACAGCAAGATCTGGCTCGAAGAGTACAAACATCCCGACGGCAGGATCACGACGCTGACGAACACCAATAAATTCGTTCGGTTTTACGATGAATGCGACGGAGGAAAGACCGGGTTTACGAGCGAAGCGAAGTTTTGCTTGGCGGCGAGCGCGACGAGAGGGGACACGAAACTTATATCCGTCGTGATCGGCGCGGACGATTCCAAGACGAGATTCTCGGAAAGCAAACGGCTCCTTTGTTACGGATTCTCGAATTACAAAACGGAGATCGTCCTGAAAAAAGGGGAAGCCACGTTTTACGCGCCGTTGTCACGAGGCGCGAAGAATGCCGCCGCCTGCGGCGTCCTCGAAGATCTGTCCGTCTTGCTGAAAACGGGTGAAAAATCCGATAATATCGATATAAAAGCGGAGTTTCTCCCGCTTCGCGCGCCGATCGAGATCGGGCAAACGGTCGGATCGTGCGTCTTGACGGCGAACGGGAAAACGGTAACCGTTCCGATCGTCGCTTTGGAAAAGGTCGGGAAGGCGACCATAGGAGACAGTTATCAAAAGATCCTCGGAGAGTGGGCGTAACTGAGAAAAGAAACGGAAAACGGGAGTGAACGAACTCTCGTTTTCTTTTTCGCCGCCGCAAATCCTTGACTATTTTATTTTTTGCAAATATACTTATTTTAGGTAGATTATGATCACAAACATTCTTTTCAGTTCAATTTACGACACGGCGCAAAAGATCTTGCTTTTGTGCGCGTTCGTTTTCAGCGCGCTTCTCGCAATCTCCGTTCACGAGACTTCGCACGGTTTCGCCGCGTACAAAATGGGGGATATGACCGCGAAGATCCAAGGACGGTTGACGTTGAATCCCGTGGCGCATTTCGACCCGTTCGGCTTTTTAATGTTTATTCTCGTAGGGATCGGTTTCGCAAAACCCGTTCCGATCAATCCGTACAACTTCAAAAATCTCCGAAAAGGGCTGTTTTGGGTCTCGATCGCAGGCGTTTTGTCCAACCTCGCGCAAGCGTTGATCGCGTTCGGAATGCTCGTCGGGTTCGGATATTTGTATTTTACGGCGGTCAGCGCGGTTAGAGCCGTTAAACTCTTGCTGTTTTTCTTTTTGTACTTTTCGTTATACGCGATGCTTATCAACGTCGCTTTGATCGCGTTCAACCTTCTTCCGATCTATCCGCTGGACGGGTTTCACGTCGTCGAGTCCTTGACTCCTTATAATAACGGGTACGTCCGCTTTATGCGTCGCTACGGGCAATACATTTTGATCGGTATCGTTGCGATCGGTTTTCTTTGCGAAAGGCTCGGATTCCCGCAAGGCGACGTCTTCGGGATGTATCTTTCTTGGATCCAAAACGGGATCCTCGATCTTTTCTATAAAATAATCGGAGGTTTGCTTGGCTGATGGAAGATTTTTTCGCCGACAGTAAAGAAACTTTCCAATTCAAGTTGGATGATTTCGAAGGTCCTCTCGATCTTTTGTTACATATGCTCAAAGAAGCGAAGATCGAGATCAAAAACATCTTCGTTTCCAATATTACGGGGCAGTATTTGAAATACGTCGAGCAAATGCGCGAGCTTGATCTTGAAAAGGCGAGCAACTTCGCGGGAATGGCGGCGACGCTTCTCGACATTAAACTCCGCAGCGTCCTTCCGAGGACGGAAGAAGAGGACGTCGTCCTCGAAGAGGACAAAAACTCGATCATTCTTCTTTTGGAAGAGTACGATTTGATCAAGGAAACCGCCGGAAAGCTCAAAATCACCGAAACGACCAATCGCTTTTTCCGCGAACCCGAGTTCGACGAAAAGGATTGCCGTATTCTTTTAAAGAATTTCAAACTGAATAATTTACTCGACGCGTTCGCGAAGATCATGCATAAAGCGGAGACCAAAGCGACCGTCGTTCAGCCGCGCGTCATCGTCAAAGACAGGTTTACCGTCGGGGAAAAGACGAAATCGCTTGCCGCCGCCTTGATCGAAAGACGCGAATTGACGTTCTTTTCGCTGTTTGACGACGACTACACGGACAGCGAAAAAATCAACACGTTTCTCGCGCTTCTCGAACTTTTGAAGAAGCAATTCGCCGAAGCGACGCAAGATAAGCCTTTCGAAGATATTAAAATAACGATCCGCGCCGGGGCTGAAAATCTTTCCTACGAGGGGGTATTCGATGAACAACCTGATGAGTACAATTGAGGCGATCGTTTTCGCTTCGGGTAAAGGAATTACCAAAGCCGAGATTTTGGAAAAGCTCGACGTGACGAAAAAGCGTTTGGACGCGATCGTCGAAGATCTGAAAGAAAAATACGCGCCGGAAAAGGGCGGTATCGTCTTCATACAGAATAACGACACGCTTCGTTTCGTCACCGCGCCGGACGTCGGCGAGACGGTGGCGGAAGTCTTGAAGCCCTTAAAAGAGCGCGAACTCAGCCGTTCGCTTCTCGAAGTTATGGCGATCGTCGCTTACAAACAACCCGTAACGAGACTTGAAATCGACGATATCCGTTCCGCGTCTTCCGATTACGCGATCTCGATGCTTTTGAAGGCGAATTTGATCGCAGTCGTCGGCAGGAAAGACGCGATCGGTCGCCCGCTTTTATACGGCACGACCGAAGATTTCCTCGTAAAATTTCAGTTGAAAGACCTTTCCGAATTGCCTTCCGTCAAAGAAGTGCAGGAGAGGATCAAGGTTTTGGACGAAGGTTTGCAAAAGTCTCTCGAACTCTTCCCGGAGAAAGCCGTTAACGAAGTCGACGCGCCGATGCTTGCGGTCGGAGAGGAGATCAAATTCGAAAAGCCCTCGGAAGAGGAGGTCGAAGTCGACCTTTCGGGCGTCGAAATCGAAGTAGCAGCCGATCAAGAATAACCGCAAAATCAACCGTTATAATGAATTCTTCCGTTCGGATAGATCGGGAGAATTTTTTTATACTATAATCGTGACGGCACTTTTTACGATCGTTCTTACGCTTTTGATCCTCCTTGCGCCCTTTGTTTTTCGGGTGGACGGAGACTTTTGCCTTCAAAAGAAGACGGCGTTCGTCGCCGTTCGTTTCTTTCGCGTTCGCGTTTTTTCGTTGCTCCTGTATTTTTCCGACGATGGAGTCTATTATTCGATTTACGGGAAAAAGGGGAAAAAGTTCGGTAGTGAGCGCAGAAAAAAGAAAAAGAAGACGATCAAACTCCCGTTTTCGCTTGATTCGATTCGATTTGCGGATATTTCGGTAAAAATTTATCTCGGCGGAGATGCGGAAACCCTCGCTTATTCCTGCGGCGCGGCGGCGACCCTTACGGGCGAAATCTTGGATTTTCTCGAAAAACGAAAGCTCTTGGATAAAGGGAAGATCCTCGTTCTCCCGTGTTTTTCGTCGAATCAAACGACGGTAAACTTTTCCATTTGTTTTTTTACTTCAATCGTCAAACTCTTGTCGTCGATCGTCCATACTAACGACGGAGAAAACTATGCAAAACGACGTTATAGGAAATATCATGGATAAAACGCTGGATAACCTGAAAAGCCTTGCGGACGGCGAAACCGTGATCGGGAAGACGATCTACGCGCCGGACGGGACGATGGTTTTACCCGTTTCGAAAGTCACGATCGGAATGGTTTCGGGCGGCGGAGAATACGGATTGCAGAAATTCAACGGCGATTTTTCGGGTGCCGGCGCGGGAGGCGCAGGCGCTTCGATCACGCCGATCGGCTTTTTGCTTCTCGGCAAAAACGCAAACGCTTTTATCAAAGCGGATTCCGGAGAGGAGGGAAACAAATGGATCGCGGTGGCAAGTTCGGTCGCCAAACTGTTTTCAAAGAAAAAAGATTCTTGATCGCGCTCGTTTGCTTGATCGTCCTCGGGTGGATCGCGTCCTTTTTCGGCGTCGCGGAGGTTGCGAAAGGGTATAACCGATCGTCCGCGATTCTTTTGATGAATGCGGATACGGGCGAGATCCTTTATTCGGAGAATCCGGACGTTTCGATGGAGATCGCTTCCACGACGAAGATCTTGACCGCGCTTTGCGTGATCGAAAACAACGACGTTTTTTCTTTATGCGAGATCCCGAGTATTTCGGTCGGTATCGAAGGTTCGTCGATCTATTTACGAAAAGGAGAGAAATGGCGAATTCTCGATCTGTTATACGGATTGATGCTTCGCAGCGGAAACGACGCGGCAAGCGCGCTTGCGATCCTGACTTCGGGAAGCGAAGAAAAGTTCGCGGCGCTTATGAATGAGACGGCAAAGAAGATCGGCGCTTCGAAAAGCAATTTCACCAACCCGCACGGACTGCACGACGCGAAACATTATTCGACGGCGCGCGATATGGCTCTCATCACGGCTTACGCCTTAAAATGCCCGATTTTTGCGGCGATCTGCAAAACCAAGACGCACTCGTATTCTTTTGAAAAAGAAAGCGGAGAGCGCGCCAAAGGCGTTTTTTATAACAAAAACAAGTTGCTGTACGCCTACGAACCCGCGACGGGAGTGAAAACCGGTTACACGAAACATTCCGGCAGGTGCCTCGTCTCTTCCGCGTCGAAAGGCGGCGTAAACCTCGTTTGCGTCGTTCTGAACGTCTACGACACCTACGGCGTATCAAAGTCTCTGTTTGAAAAGCATTTTGCGATCCCGCCGAAAGAAGACACTTCCGAAAACGCTTGATAAATCCCCGCGAATAGAGTATGATTTTCTATGGGAGAAAACTATGAGAATCAATAAATATATCGCGGAATCGGGCGTTGCTTCGAGAAGAAGCGCGGACGAGATGATCAAACAAGGCAGAGTTTCCGTCAACGGAAAGAAAATCACCGAATGCGGATTGGACGTAAACGTCGAAAACGATTCCGTTTTCGTGGACGGTCGAAAGATCGTCCCCGTTCGCCGTTATACCTACATAATGTTCAATAAGCCGAAAGGATGCATTACCTCGTCGCAGGACGAATTCGGAAGGAAAACGATCTACGATTATTTGGAGCAATTCTCGGGGCGCGGACTTTTCCCGGTCGGAAGGCTCGATTACGACAGCGAAGGACTTCTGCTTTTAACGAACGACGGCGCGCTCGCGCAGATTTTGACGCATCCGAGCTACGAAGTTCCGAAAACCTATCTCGTAAAAATCGAAGGCACGATCGAAGAAAACGACGTTAAAAAGATCCGAAACGGCGTAAAAGGGCTGGACGGGACGCGCTACGCACCCGCGAAACTCTCGATCAAAGAAGTCAAGGATCCCTTTACGAAGATTGAGATCACCGTTACCGAAGGAAAGAATCGCGAGGTTCGCAAAATCTTCGAAGCGGTCGGCAAAAACGTGGTTTTCCTTTGCCGAAAAAAGATCGGGGATCTTTCGCTCGGCGGCTTGACCCGCGGAACCGCTCGCTATCTGACGGACAAGGAGATCGCCTATCTCAAATCGCTCGGCGAATAAAAAAGGTTGCAATTTTTATAAATATTTATCTATAATTACTATATGAGAATTTTGATCGTAAACGACGACGGTATTCAGGGGGCGGGGCTTCACAAGCTCGCAGAAGTTTTCTCGAAACGACACGAAGTCACCGTCGTCGCTCCCCACACGCAACAGTCGGGGTTCAGTCATTCGCTTTCTTTTCAAAAGACGATTTCCTACGCGCCTTATAATCTCGGGTTGCCCGTTCGGGCGTACTCTTTGACGGGAACGCCCTGCGATTGCGTAAAATTCGCGATCAACGTTTTAATGAAAGATGCGCTTCCGGACGTTATCCTTTGCGGCATTAACGACGACCATAACCTCGGAACGGACGTCGTCTACTCCGCGACGGTGAACGCCGCGCTCGAAGGCGTTCTTTTGGGATTCCCGTCTTTCGCGATCTCGATCGGCAAAGAAAACGCGGATGATTTTACCTATCCCGCGCATTTTATCGAAAAAAATCTCGACGCGCTTTTGTCGCTTCGCCGTTCGGACACCGTTTGTTACAGCATCAATTTCCCGTCCAATCGAAAAGAGAAGATCAAAGGCGTCCGTTTCGCGACGCTCGGTCTTCGCAAATTCAGCGATCGCTACGAACTGCGCGAGAATTCGGACGGAAGCGGCTATCTTTTGCTCGGAGAACCTTTGCCTTTGGATAATTCGCCCGAGTCGGACGTCGAACTGATTAAAGAAGGATATATCACCGTAACGCCCGTTCGCATTCAGGACACCGATTTCGAGATCTACGGAAAGATCGGGGAGTGTACTTTATGCTTATAGCGGTCGTAGGCGGCGGAGCGTCGGGAATGATGGCGGCTTTTGCCGCGGCGAAGAACGGCGCGCGCGTTACGCTTTTCGATAAAAACGAAAAACTCGGGAAAAAACTCTTTATTTCCGGAAAAGGCAGATGTAATCTGACGAACGATTCGGAAATTTCCGAACATATGAATAACGTCGTCACCAATCCGCGCTTTCTCTTTTCTTCCTACGGCGCGCTTTCTCCTTTCGATCTTATGAAACTCGTCTCGTCCTACGGAACTCCGCTGAAAACGGAGCGGGGCGGAAGAGTTTTTCCCGTTTCCGATAAATCGTCCGACGTTATAAACGCTTTCAAAAGGATGCTATCGGACGCAAAAGTCGAGATCAAATTGAACGAAGGCGTCAGCAAAATCGAAAAAACAAACGATCGTTTCCATATAAAGACGGAAAAGGGCGAATACGATTTCGATAAAGTCATCCTTTGTACGGGCGGCGCAACCTACCGCGCGACGGGCTCGACGGGAGACGGCTATCGATTCGCGGGCGCTTTCGGGCATACGGTCACGCCGCTCTTTCCGGCTCTTGTCGGGATTCGGGCGGATATCCCCGACGATTTGGCGGGGTTATCTTTAAAAAACGTCGAATTATCCGCATATAAGAAAGGAAAAAAGATCTATTCCGAATTCGGGGAAATGCTCTTTACGCATAGCGGGATTTCGGGGCCGCTCGTCCTGACGCTATCCAGCAAAATCAATAAATTCGATTTGAAAGAGATCAATCTGTCGATCGATTTGAAGCCCGCGCTTACGGAAGAAACGTTGAGCGCGCGTTTGGTTCGCGAATTTTCCGCCGCGCCGAATAAAAGCGTGAAAAACGTTTTCGCTTCCTTGATGCCGCGTTCGCTGATTCCGTTCGTTCTCGATCAATCGGGCGTATCGGAAAACAAAGCGTGTAACGAGATTACGAAAAAGGAAAGAGCCAATCTCGTCTCCGTAATCAAAAAACTCCCGATTATTCCGAACGATTTCGAAGAGTTCAACGGAGCGATCGTTACCTCCGGCGGCGTTAAAACGAGCGAGGTCGATCCGAAGGATATGCAAAGCAAACTCGTCAACGGGTTGTATTTCGCGGGCGAGTTACTGGACGTGGACGCTCTGACGGGCGGTTTTAATCTTCAAATCGCGTTTTCCACGGGGTACCTTGCGGGAACCGCCGCTGCAAACGCTTGCTAATTTGACGCCTCTATGTTACAATCGACTATAAAAGGAGAAGAAATATGATCAATATCGCGATAGACGGTCCCGCCGGAGCGGGGAAAAGCACGATCGCCAAAGAATTGGCGAAACGATTGAATATCACCTATCTCGACACGGGCGCAATGTATCGCGCCGTCGCGCTGAAAAGCATTTACCTCGGAGTTGACGTAAACGACGCGGAAAGCGTCAAGGCGTTTCTTCCGAGCGTAGACCTCGATATTCGCTATATCGACGGCGTTCAACACGTCTATTTGGACGGCGTCGACGTCTCGAAAGAGATCCGCGAACACAGAATGAGCAAAGCGGCGTCGGATATTTCGAGGATCCCGGACGTCCGTTTGAAACTCGTCGAAATGCAACGCGCGCTCGCGAATAAATACGATTGCGTACTCGACGGAAGGGACATCACGTCCTACGTCCTGCCGAACGCAAAGTATAAATTCTTCATTACCGCGTCGCCCGAAGTCCGCGCCCGTCGCCGCCTTCTCGAACTCGAAGCGAAAGGGGAAAAGGTCGATTTTTCCGTGCTTTTGGAAGATATCAAGCAAAGAGATTATAACGACAGCCATCGTCCGTTCGCGCCGCTTATAAGGACGGAGGACAGCGTCTATATCGACACAAGCGGGCTTTCAATCGATGAAGTTCTTTCGAAAGTTCTCGGATATATCGAGGAAAAATAATATGTACCGTTTTATAAGGTTTCTCTTCAAGCCGTTCATTTCGCTCATTTATCCGACGACCGTCATTCATAAAGAAAAGTATACCGACGAGAGCGCGATCGTCTGCTGCAACCATTACGCGTCCTGCGACGTCGTCGTCGTCGCGAACAAGCTGATCAAAAAGGATCTCAACGTCCTTGCGAAAGCGGAACTCTTCCGCAAAAAATTTTCGGCTTGGTTCTTAAAGAAGATTGGTGCGATCGCCGTCAACCGAGGAACGCCCGAAGTATCCGTCCATAAAGAGATCCTTCGCAGGCTTAAAAACGGAAAAAGGATCTTGATTTTCCCGGAAGGAACGAGAAATCTCGCGGGAACGCACGAAATGGCGGAATTCAAGTCGGGAGCGGGCGTCTATGCGATGAAAGCGAAAGTGCCGATCGTTCCTTTGATGTTTCACCATCAATCGAAAGCGTTCAAGAGAAACTATCTGATCGTAGGCGATCCGATCGATCTTTCGGAATTTTACGGAAAAAATATGCACGACGTAAAAGACGAAGTCGCCGCTTTTCTTCACGATAAAATGGAAGCGCTTCACCTCGAACTCGACTCGTACGTCGATTCGTTGAAGAAAAAGAAATGAACGTCGTTTTGGCAAAATACGCGGGCGTTTGCAAGGGAGTGGAGCGGGCGGTCTCGCTCGCGCTCGGCGCGGAAAAAACGCCGATCTATCTTCTCGGAAATCTTGCTCATAACGAACGAATCATTCGGAAATTATCGGAAAAAGGGTGCGTCGTGATCGACGAAAAAGATCTCGACGGACTTTCCGAGGGTACCGTCGTCATTCGTGCGCACGGTGTGACGAAGGCTTTGTATGAAAAGATCGCGCGGTCCGGCTTGGAGATTGTGGACGCGACTTGCCCTTACGTCCAAATGATCCACGACCTCGTCCGCGATTATTCCGACAAAGGCTACGGAATCATCATTATCGGCGATCCAAAGCATCCCGAAGTCGTCGGGACGAAAGGCTACGCCGAAAACGCGATCGTGATCGATTCTCTCGAAAGCGCGGAAAACGCCGTTTTTGACGAAAAAAAGCCGTATGCGCTCGTTTGTCAGACCACTTTTTCGGAAAAAATATCGAATATTATAATTGAATATTTGAAAAAGAAGATCAAATCGCTTGTCATTAAGGACACGATTTGTTATACTACAAAAGAACGACAGCGTGAGGCGGAAATTCTCTCACGCACGTGTGACGCCGTATTGGTCGTCGGAAGCCCAAGCAGTTCGAATACCACGAAACTTTTTGAGATTTGCAAGAAGAACTGCGAAAAAGTGTTCCTCGTCCCGTCGGCGGATCGCGTGAATGCGAAAGATCTTTCCGAAATACAAAAGGTTGGCGTTACAGCAGGAGCATCAACTCCGAGAGAGTTGATCATGGAGGTATTATCAGTAATGGAAGGCGAAAACGTAGTGACTCTCCAAAACACGGAGAATGAAAAGGCGGAAGTCAATTCCGCCGCAGTAGCAGCGACCGAAGAGAAGCAACCCAAAAAGATCACTTCGATGAAAGACGTTCTGGATTCGATGCGTGACGATATCCACGAAGGAAAGCGCGTCAAAGTCACCGTCATCAGAAGCGATGAAAAGGGCGTTTACGTTTCGGGTGCCCTTCTCGGAAAGAAGGACGGATTCATCGCTGCGGACAGAGTGACGAGCGGCGAGTATAAAGCCGACGACTATAAGCCCGGTATGGAATTTACCGCGATCGTCGTGCCGAATACGGATAAAAATTACGTCGCGCTCGATAAAGTCAAATTCGACGAAATCGAGGAAATGGATAAAGCGTTGCTCGACAGCGTTTTCGAATTGAAAATCGATAAAGCGGTCGATAAGGGCGGCTTGCTCGGCAAGAAAGGTTCTTACACCGTCTTTATTCCCGCGTCCCACATCGAACTCCACAGGGTCGAAGATGCGGATCTTCAATCCTACGTCGGCAAGAAACTTCTCGTCAAGAAGCTTCCCGATAAGAAGGGTGAAGAGGGAGAAAGCAACAAGCGCCACAGAATCGTCGCTTCCCATAAGGAAGTTTTGATCGCCGATAAGAAAGCGGCGCGCGAAAAAGCCGAAAAAGAATGGCAAGAGAAGAAAGCCCGCGAAGAAGAAGAAAAGAAGGCGATCTTCGAGGCGAACAGAGATCGTTTCGAAGTCAATAACGTCGTTCCCGGCGTCGTCAAGAGATTCGCGGATTTCGGTGCGTTCGTAAACGTTTACGGATTCGACTGCCTCGCTCCGAAGGGTGAGCTTTCTTGGACGAAGGACAAAGCGCCCAACGAAGTCTTGGAGCTCAACAAAGAGTACGAATTCGTTATCATCAAAGTCGATCCCGAGAACTACAAGGTTTCCTTGTCTTACAAACTTCTCCAAAAGCGTCCTTACGAGATCGCGCAGGAGAAATATCCCGTCGGTTCCATCGTAAAGGGCAAAGTCCAGACGATCGTTAACTTCGGCGCGTTCATCAGCATCGAGCCGGGCGTCGACGGACTCGTCCACGTCTCCAACATCAGCGACAAGAGACTCAACTCTCCCGCGGACGTTTTGAAGGTCGGCGACGAAGTCGAAGCGAAAGTCATCAGCTTCGTAGATAACCGTATGGCTCTTTCCATCAAGGACGTCAATGCTCCCGCCGATGCTTCCGATAATAAGGAAGGCGGTGAAAAGAGAGTTCGTTCGAACGGTCGTCCCGCTCCCGAGCGCAAAGGCAAGAAGCCCCCGGTGGACGAAGTTTCCAAGGAAGAGCAGGATATCGTTGCGAATTACGGCAACACCGAAACCGTTTCGAACAACGTGTTCAACGATCTTTTGAAAGGTTTCTTGGATAAAAACAAGGACTGATAAACTCCGTAAAATAATTAAAAACCGTCGCATTTCGCGACGGTTTTTTTTATTCGTTTTATACGGAAGAATAGGGAAATATTACATTTTTACGAGGATGTCGAGCAGGAAATCCATCGCGCTGTCCGCGATATCGGCGGTGTGATTCAAATGCTTGTAAACCTCCGCGTACTTAAAGATCGCGTGAAAATCATCCGTTTCGAATATATCCGCATACGCCATTTTCGTCAAGCGGTCGATTTCGTTTTCGTAGGCTTTTACTTTCAAGGCTTCCTCTTTAACGATTTGCGGGTAATGCTCGATATTTTGGATCGCTTTTCGAACGTGGCTCGTCATCTCGACCAACGTCTCGGTAATCTTCAAAACGTCGCGATTGGGTTTGAGTTTAAAAAGACGGATCTCGTCGACCGAAGTCTTCGTGTAATCGATGATCTCGTCGAGCTGTCCGGAGAGGTGGAAGAGGTCTTCGCGATCGATCGGCGTAAGGTAGGTTTTGTTTAAGGTTTCGATCAAAATGCGTCGAACCATATCGGCTTCGTCCTCGACCGCAATAACGGTATCGGCGATGAGTTCGTCGCCCGTTTGGCAGTACTCGTACAGAGATTCCATCGCTTTGCAGGTCAAATCGCATTGTTGTTGCAAAAGTTCAAAGAAAGAAACGCGTTTTTTCATAAAATACCTCCGAGAAGAACGTTTGTCAGGAAATAAAAGATCGCGCCGAAAAGGATGGTCGCCGGCATCGTAATGATCCAACCGAGGACGATTCGGCGAACCGTGATCCATTTAACGCCGTTTGCGCGTTCGGAGATCCCGATCCCGACGACGGACGAGGAAACAACTTGCCCCGTGCTGATCGGAATTCCCAAAAATGAAGACCCGAACATTACGATATTCGTCGCAATTTGCGAAGAAAGCGCCATAAAAGGCTTGATTCTGAACAGCCTTCTGCCGATCGTCAAAATGATCCGATAGCCTCCGAAGATCATCCCGAGACCGAGCGAAAAAGCAAAGACGCAGATCAAATAAAAGGGTGGCGTCGCGGGGATCGATGCGATCCCGAGGGAAACGATCAAAAAATAAATACCGATGGATTTTTGCGCGTCGTTTACGGAAATCGCGGACGCGATCGTCACCATATGGATCCATTGAAGGACTTTGACGAATTTGCCCGCGCCACCCGGAGCGCGTAATGCGATCCTTTTCAGCAATCGGTTGATGATAAATCCGATCAAAACGGAAACGAGCGGGGCGAGAAAGATCATTAAAATGATGCGGAAAAAGACGTTCGCCCATAAGATCGCCTTAAAACCGAACGCCGCGATCCCCGCGCCGATGATCCCGCCGAGCAACGTATGCGAAGTGCTGTTCGGCTGTTTCAAGACGTAAGTGATCGCGCTCCAAACGATCGCGGAAAGCAGGGCGGCAAGCAAATAAATAAAGCCTTTTGCGGGCGTCAATCCGCCGAAAAACGAAGAACGGACGATTCCTTTTCCGACCGTCGCCGCGACGGAAAGATCGGCGGAAATGACGAACATAAGAAGAACGGTCGCGGTCTGGGTGACCGCGCCGATAACGACGGCGAGTCGGGGATCGATCGCGCGCGTCGCAACGGTCGTCGCAATGGCGTTCGACCCGTCTGTGAACCCCATATAAAAGGTATACACGGACGTTAAAACCAAAAGAACAATCAAGTACGTCATTTTTGTTAAATTATAGTTTATTTTATATTTTATGTCAATACCGTCCCGAATTTGCCTTGACGCCGTTTTGAGCCGTTTACGATTTGAAAAAATCGCGCTCGGACGCTTCCGTTTTGCTATGTGACATGGTATAATATTTTCGGTGAATCAAATGAAGTACTTATCGGTCGATCTCGAAGCATGCAATACGTTCGTTAAAGGCAGCGTTTTCAGCGTTGGTATGGTCCTTGCGGACGAGAATTTCAATATCCTTTTCAAACGCAATTATTTGATCAATCCGCTTTGTCGTTTTGCAATGAAATTCCGCAAACCCATCGAGTTCGGGATCACGAAAGACGACGTCGCGGATAAGCCGACTTTTGCGGAAATGCGTGATGAATTCGCGTCTTATCTCGAAGATCCCGACACCGTCGTTATGGCGCACTCCGCGAATAACGATATGTTTATGTTCAACGAGGCTTGCAAAAGGGCGAAAGTAAAGCCTTTTACCTTGCGTTTTATTTGCACGCAGATGATCTATTCCGCCGTCTATAACGTCGAAAACGGGATCGGGCTCGATAAAGTCGCCGTTCGGCTCGGGCGCGATCAGTTTACCCATCACAGAGCGGACGACGACGCGGAAATGGCTTTATACCTCTTGAAGCATTGCTTGGAAAAAACGGGATTGTCTTACCCCGAAATGATCGAAAAATTCGGGATCACGCCCGGAAAAATGCTAAACGGGTCTTTTATCTCGATGAAATGCGACGAACTGACGAATCTGCGGATCCTTCGCCGCCGGCAAGCCTATGCGCAGCAAAAGAAATGGCAGCGCGAAGTAAAGAAGGGGATCGTTCCCGTTATGCATCTGATCCCGCGGCAGTTCGATTTGATGAAATGCAATTCCAAGACGCTCGAAATCCGAACGCTTGATGAAAAAAGGAAGCAGATCAAAGTCGGCGACGCGATTTATTTCGTTCGCGAGAGTCAAAAACCCCAAGTCCTGAAAACGATCGTTACGGCGATCGACACCTTCGCTTCGTTCGACGAAGTTTATTCCGCGTTCGACCCGTCCGCGCTCGGATTCCGCGGCGCGAGTTTGATGGAATTTCTCGAAACGATGTACGAGATTTATTCGGACACGCGCGAGTACGAAGACGGGGTCGTCGTCTTCCACGTGGAGGTGGCGAAAGAGTAGTGTTTCCGCGGTTTTTTCCTCATTTTTACCCCTTTCCGACACGCGGAAAAATCCTCTCGAAAAGAGGTAAAAAAAAATGAAAAAAATCAAAAAAAATCGTTGACATTATCTTGCCCGTATTGTATTATGAATAAGTCGCAAATCTTCGGGGTGTAGCGCAGCTTGGTAGCGCACGTGGTTTGGGACCATGGGGCCGGGAGTTCAAATCTCTTCACCCCGACCATGTACTGGGGCCTTTAGCTCAGTTGGTTAGAGCGGTCGGCTCATAACCGATTGGTCCGCGGTTCGAGTCCGTGAAGGCCCACCACTTTAAATTAGGTAATAATGCGGTCCTGTAGTTCAGCTGGTTAGAACGCCAGCCTGTCACGCTGGAGGTCAAGGGTTCGAGCCCCTTTCGGATCGCCATTTTTATAAGCCTTGGTAGCTCAGTAGGTAGAGCAGGGGACTGAAAATCCCCGTGTCGGTGGTTCGATTCCGCCCCAAGGCACCAGCCCTGCTGGTGTAGCTCAACTGGCAGAGCAGCTGATTTGTAATCAGCAGGTTGTTGGTTCGATTCCAATCACCAGCTCCGGAGAGATTCCCGAGTGGCCAAAGGGAGCAGACTGTAAATCTGTTGTCACCGACTTCGATGGTTCGAATCCATCTCTCTCCACCAAAGCAAAAAAACCGCCTTTTCGGGCGGTTTTTTGCTGTTTTATGGCGATTTTTTATACTTGTTTATGCCTATTTATACCTATTTTGTGACAATTTTTTGTGACAAAAAATCAGCTCAAAAGAGAAACGATCTTCGCCTTGTCCTGTTCCCATAGGTGACCGTACGTTTTGAGTATTTGTTCGGGCTTGTCTCCAATCAAATCGGCGACCACCATATAATTCGCTCCGTGGTGGATGCACATAGAAACGAAGCTGTGACGAAGGGTGTGGAGCGTGATCTTCGGGACGCCCGATAATTCGATATAGTGGTAGAAGGCGCGCGTGACGGAAGACGGAGGGAGTGGGCGGGATCCGCCGAAAAGGAACTCCCCGGAGCGCACCTCGTCCGTGATATAGGCGTCGAGCTCTTTGATGAGGCGATCCGTGAGTGGGATCGTGAAGTCCTTCCCGGTCTTTGCCGCCGTGATCTTCCACTTTGAGCCGTCGAGCGTCTTCTTCGTGTAGGTCTTGTATATATGGAGCGCGCCCTTTTTGTAGTCCTTCGGGGCAAGGGCGAACGCCTCGCCGCTTCGGCAGCCACACCAAAAGAGCAGGGTGAAGAAGGCGTGATACGTCGGATCCTCCACGACGGCGATGAAACGATCAAACTCTTCGACGGTCCAGTGCTTGAGCTTGTCCGCCGCCTCGCCGCCTTTCAGCGCCTTCGTTTGCTTTGGCAGCTTGACGCGCTTGAAAGGGTTGTCTATGTCGTAACGCTCCGAGAGCCAGTTCATAAAGGCGCAGAACTGCCCGCGCACGGTCTTGATATACTTGATCGAGAGCGGGGTGCCGTCCTTCTTCTTGGTGGCGATCAGGTCG
>JAIKVL010000003.1 GCA_024685775.1 Clostridia bacterium
CGATGATCGAAGGCTCGCGATACCACCAGATCGGGAAGCCGATCAAGACGGCGTCGTAAGAGGAAAGATCGGTTCTTACTCCGATCTCGGGGCGCGCGGAACGATCCGCCATTTCGACGCTGCTTCGGGAATTCTTATTCATCCAATTCAAATCCGCTTTCGAGTAAGGGATCTTCGGAGCAATCTCGAAAAGATCCGCGCCGATTGCGTCCGATAGGTTTTCCGCAACGCGTTTCGTTACTCCGCTTGCGCTGAAATAGGCCACTAAAATTTTACGCATACGCTCTCTCCTTTTCTTCGTTTTCGCGCCTTATTATAGCATAAATCGATCCGAATTTCAATCCCCCTCGCCGCGTAAAAAAAACGCGCGACACGAAGCCGCGCGAAAAACGATTTGCGTTTTATCAGAAGATCGCGAGAAGGAAGCCCGCCGCGACCGCCGAGCCGATAACGCCGGCGACGTTCGGTCCCATCGCGTGCATCAAAAGGTAGTTATCGGGATTCCATTTCTTACCTTCGTTATGTGCCACGCGCGCCGCCATGGGAACCGCGGAAACGCCCGCCGCGCCGATAAGCGGATTGATTTTGCCTTTCGTGATGAAGCACATCAGTTTGCCCATAAGGACGCCGCCCGCCGTGGAGAAGCAGAACGCGAGGAGTCCGAGCCCGACGATCTTCAACGTGTCGAAGGTCAAGAAGGTCTCAAACTGCGCCGTCGCGCCGACGGAGATCCCGAGGAACAAGGTAACGATATTCATCAAAGCGTTTTGCGCGGTATCGGAAAGCCTTTCGGTAACGCCGCATTCCTTCAAGAGGTTACCGAACATCAAGCAGCCGAGAAGCGGCGCGACGCTCGGGAGAAGGACGCAGGTAATGATCGTAACCGCGATCGGGAAGATGATCTTTTCCTTTTTGGAAACCGTGCGGAGCTGATCCATTTTGATCATACGCTCTTTCTTCGTCGTGAGCACGCGCATTATCGGCGGTTGGATCAACGGGATCAACGCCATATAGGAATACGCGGCGATCGCGATCGCGCCGAGTCTTTCGGGAGCGAGGGTCTTCGTTACGAAGATCGCGGTCGGACCGTCCGCGCCGCCGATGATCGCGACGGAAGCCGCGACTTCGCCGGTAAAGCCGACGGTGATCGCAAGGATCAAAGCCATATAGATACCGAGCTGAGCCGCCGCGCCGAGGATCAATGACTTCGGGTTCGCGAGCATCGGACCGAAATCCGTCATCGCGCCGACGCCGATAAAGATCAAGCAGGGATACAAGCCGGTCTTAACGCCGATATACAAGACGTCCAAAAGTCCGCCGTGTTGGAGGACGTTCAGATAATCGACGCCGTGTGCGACCGCATCTTCGCCCGTCCACCATTCGGAATGGAAGAGCGCGGCGGATTCGGTGCTGAGCCCCGGAAGGTTCGTCAAAAGCATACCGAACGCGATACCGACCAAAAGAAGCGGCTCGAATTTTTTTGCGATACCGAGGAAGAGAAGCCCGCACGCGACGACCAGCATCACCACTTGTTGCCAATGGATCATCGAGTAACCGGATCCCTCCCAAAGGTTTTTCAGAATTTCACCAATGTTTACAGCACTCATAGTTCCCTCACGCGATCTCGAAAAGGGGCGTTCCGATTTGAACTTGCGTGCCCTTAGGCGCAAGGACGGCGACGAGCGTTCCGTCTTTGGTGGCGGTGATCTCGTTTTCCATCTTCATCGCTTCGACGAGCATAACGACTTCGCCGGATTTGACCTTATCGCCGACGTTCTTCTTCACCGCGACGACGACGCCGGGGAGAGGAGAAGGAGTCGCGTTTCCGCTTGCCGCAGCAGCGGGAGCGGCGGGCGCCGCGGGAGCTTGGACAGGAGCCTGAGCGGCGGCGGGAGCAGCCGCAGGAGCGGAAATTGCGTCATACTCGGAAAGGAGTTCCGCATTGCCCTTTTCCACTTCGACTTCGTATATTTTACCGTTCAATTTAACCTTATATTTCATAATTATTTTCCCTCCTCGGTGACTTCTTTGACAGAGATGAATTTGAGTTCGTTCAGGGGCGTTTGCAATTCGTCCGCGACGATCGCCATGATCATTGCCGCGGTGCGCTCGTCCACGTTATAGAGCTTGATGGCGCCGCTGCTGCCCGGAGCGAGTTCGGGCTCCGAAGCGGGCGCGGGGCTTTCGACTTTACTTTTATCCGCCGATTTTTTCCCCTTCCCTTCGAATTTGCGAACGACGAAGGAAAGCAGATAGATAAAGCCCATCAAGATGAACAAAACGCAAATTACGAGGCAGAATCCGACAAGCGCCAAAAGCAGACCTTGTGGTACCGTAAATTTGGTTGCGATCAAGCTTCCCATAATCAATCCTCCACCTTTTCAATGGTGTATTTTACTTGCTTTTCTTCTCTTTCTTTTCTCGCGGCGAAGAACTTCTCTGCGACCTGCGGGAAAGCGATGTAAGAAAGGACGTCTTCATCCGACTTCACGGTTCCGGCGAGCTCTTTCTTGGTCTTCTCGAAAGCGGGTTCCAAAGTGTCCGCAAAACGGCAAGTGATCGGCTTTTCGTCGCCGAGGACTTTCTTTTTGAGGTCTTCGTTGATCTTGCCGGGCGCTCTGCCGTACTCACCGCGGAGATAAGCTTTGACTTCTTTGCCGACGTTTACGTATTTTCCGTAAAGGACGTTGCTCGTCGCTTGCACGCCGACCATTTGGCTCATCGGGGTAACGAGCGGCGGATAACCGAGGTCTTCCCTGACCTTCGGGGTCTCGGCCAAGACTTCTTCCAATCTATCGAGCGCGTTCTGTTGTTCGAGCTGAGATAAGAGGTTACTGAGCATACCGCCCGGGACCTTGTAGCTCAAAGCGTTCGTGTCGGTGGAAAGAGATTTGGCTTTCAGCGTTCCGCTCTTGACGAAATCCGCGAAAACGGGTTTGAAGAAATCGTTGATCTTCTTCAAGACGTCGGCGTCGAGATCGACTTCGTAACCGAGTTGTTTTAAGGCGTAAGCGAGGGTCTCGGTCGCGGGTTGCGACGTTCCGCCCGAGAAAGTGCTCGTCGCAGTGTCGAGGATATCGACGCCCGCTTCGACCGCTTTCAGCGCGGTCATGTACGCGAGACCGGTCGTGCAGTGCGTGTGAAGGATGACGGGGAGTCCGACTTCGTTTTTCAAAGCGGAAACGAGATCGTAGGCTTCTTGCGGCCCCATAACGCCCGCCATATCTTTGATGCAGATCGTCGCACAACCCATTTTCTTCATCGTCTTGCCGACTTCGACGAAGTTTTTAAGGGTGTGGACGGGGCTCGTCGTGTAACTGATCGCGCCGGACGCGAGCGCGCCGCGCTTGATCGTCTCGTCGACGGCGACTTCGATATTTCTCATATCGTTCAACGCGTCGAAGATACGAATGATATCGATCCCGTTTGCGACGGAACGCTCGACGAATTTACGAACGACGTCGTCCGGATAATGCTTATAACCGAGAAGGTTTTGCCCTCTCAAAAGCATTTGCAATTTCGTGTTCGGCATCGCCGCTTTGATTTTGCGGAGCCTTTCCCACGGATCTTCGTTCAAGAAGCGCAAGCAACTGTCAAACGTCGCGCCGCCCCAACACTCGACCGAATAATATCCGGCTTTATCCATCTCGCCGAGAATACCCTCGAATTTTTCGATGGGAAGTCTCGTCGCAATGAGCGATTGGTTCGCGTCGCGAAGTACCGTTTCGGTAAACTGAACTTTCATAATCCCTCCTATTGAAAGAGCGGCAAAGCCGCCAAAATTTTCCTTTTAACAGTATAGCATTTTACGCGCGCGTGAGCAAAGCGATTTTACCCAAATACACGCAAAAATTCAAAATTTCGTCCATGAAATAAAAAAAACGGGGCGGTTTAACCCAACCCAACGTCCAAAGCCATCATAACGACGAAGCCGACGGCGAATGCGACCGTCGAAATATTCGTGTGCTCCCCTTTTGCGGTCTCGGGGATCAACTCCTCGACGACGACGTAAAACATCGCGCCCGCGGCAAACGCCAAAAGATACGGAAGGATCGGAAGAAAGACTTTTGCCGCAAAAATCGTCAAAAGCGCGCCGATCGGTTCCACGACGCCGGAAAGGACGCCGTATAAGAAGGTCTTTTCCTTTTTCATTCCCTCCGCGCGAAGCGGCATCGAGACGATCGCGCCTTCCGGGAAGTTTTGGAGCGCGATACCGACGGACATAACGATCGCGCCCGCGAGGCTGATGCTTTCGTTTCCGTAAAGCCAACCCGCGAAAATGACGCCGACGGTCATTCCTTCGGGAAGATTATGGAGCGCGACGGCGAGGAACATCTTCGTCGTGTTCTTCAATCCGCTCGGGACGCCCTCTTCGCTGTTGTCGTTATGGATATGCGGGATCACGATATCCAGCCCGAGAAGGAACAGCATACCGATCAAAAAGCCGATCACCGAAGGAACGAACGCAAACCGCCCGAGCGATTTGGACTCCTCGATCGCAGGGACGATCAAACTGAAAAACGAAGCGGAAACCATGATCCCCGCGGCAAACGCCGTCAGCCCCTTTTTGAGCTTCGGGTCCATTTCCTTTTTCATAAAAAAGACGCAAGACGCGCCGAGACACGTTCCCAAAAGCGGTATCAAAATTCCCCAAATCACTTTTCCCCACATAAACAATCCCTCAAAAAAAACCGTCCTAACTATACCATAAGCGTTTTCTTTTGTAAACCGAACGATTCCATATTGTTTATTCCGATTTATGCGGGAAAAGACGAAGCTACCGAAAAATGCCGCTCGGAGGCGGAAATTCCTCTCTTTCTCAAACGATATCGAATCGGAAATCTCCTTCTTTGCATTGCTCTTTCGTCTCGACAACGATATAGATTTTTCCCTTTTTGAGCCCGTCGATCTCAGACGAAATCTCTTCGCCCGCGCGAACGGAAAACAGCTCTTTTTTTCCGTCGCCCGCATCGTAATAGACGACCGCGCTACCCTCTTTCATTTTTGCGGAGTATTTCAATTTCTCCGTCGATGCGTTTTTACATTTCAAAGTCAAAACCTTCGTTCCTTCCAGCGACACGAAAGAAATCGAAGAAGAATCCGAAGAATTCGTCGTCACGATACCGAGAGCGTTATACGACGAAACGTACTTATCGCAACCCGCAAAACAAAAAAGCGACAAAACCATCGTCGTTACGACCATAATCAACAGAGCTTTTCTCATAATAACCTCCGACCCGTTTTAACCGCGCGATGCGTTTCCGAACGAAACGATCTCACGGAATATATTTTCTAATATCGACCGCGCTTTCCGCGAGAAAGGTTGCGCCCGCCTTCGTCAGCTCTTCTTTATCGCCGTATCCGTATAAAACGCCGATCGAATCGATCCCGACCGCGTTTGCCGCCGAAACGTCGTTCTCCCTGTCGCCGACCATTACGACTTCGGATCGATCCGTGACCCCGAGCCGTTCAAGCGCGTATCGAATCACGTCCGTTTTAGACGGGCGAAGGCTGTCCTCCGCCGTCGCGACAAAGTCGAAGTTCTTTTTCAAACCGAAATGATCGAGGACGAGATCCGTCGGGAGCGCGGCTTTGGATGTGGCGACGGCAAGCGTCTTACCCGCGGCTTTCAAATCCGAAAGTAAGGTTTCGACGCCGAAATAAACGACGTTTTCAAACGCGCCGCCCTTTTCGTTATAATACGTCCGATAAAAAGCGATCGCCCGATCCGTTTCCTCGGGAGAATAACCGAGAACGCGACCGAAAGAATCTTTGAGAGGCGGACCGACGAACTTTCGGAGTTTCGATCGATCCGGGAGTTCCCTGCCCATCTTACGGATCGCATACTCGAATCCATTCATAATCCCCGGCGCGGAATCCGTCAAAGTTCCGTCCAAATCAAAAAGAACATATCGGTAATTTTTCAAATGGCATTCCCCCCTATGCATCTTATCAACATTTCCGAACGACAAAAAAGAGGTCGGTTTATGAAGAAGATAAAATACATTACGTTCAGATTCATATTCTTCACTTCCGGAATAACCGCAAAGCGGAAAACCGACTTTTTTATGCTATCACAAAGAAGAACCCTTGTCAAACTTCGATCAGTCGCCGAAACAAAGATCATCAAAACAGCGCACAAATAATTCCGATACAAGGGAACCTGTTTTTTTGTGACACTTGTACCGACGGCGGAAGTGATGCAGTTTATTTCACAAACCGTGATGCTTTGCGGTTTTACCGCAAAGTGATGTGATGAGTTCCGCCTCTCGTGCCAATAGCGCACATCACCTTCCGCGAGAGCGACACACATCGTTCAAAAAAAGCGCCTTGCAATATCTATAAACCGAGTTTTATCGATTCAAAACCAATATTCTTTCATCTTTGATAAAAAATCTTTTGTTATCGGGTACCCGGAACTCTCCCCAATGACAGAGTCAATACCGCAAAACGGGCAAAGAGCCGTCTCCTTTGTTCCTTGAATCCATTCGTTAATTTCAGCAGGAGCAAATATGGATAAACAGAAAAAGCATCCGCATTTGTTGTCGTGTAAAAGCATAGCTTTATTATTTGTGCAAAAGTGATGTGCTCTGATTATTCTTTGATCCATTTTCACCTCTCTGAATCCCGACTTATCAATTTCTTTATCATAATATTATGGGATAAAAAGTGCAAAAGAAACCTCTCTTGCAATGGTAGACAAAAGAGATTTCTTTTATGTATAAGAGCACCTAAATGGTGCAGATTTAAGATAAGAAACCTAAAATGATACATAATAGATACATTCACATTATTCTGTCAAAAAGTGTTGCTTGTATTCAGGTAATGCTTTGACAGCTTCTAATGTTTCTTCTATGCCGGAGAATAGTGACACGTGACTGCCACCGACCGGTTCCCACATTGCCGGAAGTGCTCCGGGTTGGTTGCCTATATACATCCATTCTTCTTCGTCGAATTGGCGAAGTATCTCATAAACATATTTATAATAACCGTGTTTACTCTTCAAAATAACAAAACGTTTTATATGCTCCGGATTATAAATGACCTGTACGATTTCATCCGTCCAACCGTCAAGACCTTGCTTGAACATTATAGGCACAATTTCTTCCCAAGAGCGCATCGGCGTGATATGCCTTGTGATTCGTTTTTTAAATAGATTTTTCATTTGTTGTTTTCCTTTGCTGTGTTAACAGAGGAAACAAGCATCGCGCGGAGTGATTTACATTTTGATTCAAGGGAATTGTACCGCTCCTCGTTTATGTAATTTGTTTTGAAAAGCAATTCCAGCCAATACCCGGTTTCGTTCGCTTCTTTCAGCGCAATCTGCATTTTTGATATAAAATCCGCCGTCCCGTGCGCATATTTTGCCTCACGGATATTGGCACCAATGGACGTTCCACTCCTACCGATCTGATTTGAGATAATGCTTTCCCTCTGTTCTTTCAAAATTTTTACCAGATTGATAATCAATACGGCAAATTCCATAGATTGCTCTGCAAGTTTATCGTTTTGCATGCTTCCATCACCTTCCCAGTATAGTATATCATAACATTGACGTCATGCCAATGAAGCGTTTTCTTCGAAAACATGAAGCGGCGGCGTTGCCGCCATAAAGCACTTTCTGCGCTCGCATGAAGCGAAGCGCACACGTTCCCCTTTGTGTGCCGAAGGCACGCTTCATAGGGCGAAGCCCTGCTTCATTTTTCATGCATCGCAGATGCGCTTCATTCAAAAAACCGTCTTTTGGAAAACAAAAGACGGTTTTTTTGTTGGCTGGGGTGGCAGGATTTGAACCTACGGATGCGAGAGTCAAAGTCTCGTGCCTTACCGCTTGGCGACACCCCAACGGGTTATTAAAATGGGGTGAGTAGAGAGATTCGAACTCTCGGCCTCCAGGGCCACAACCTGGCGCTCTAACCAGCTGAGCTATACCCACCATTTGCCGCGTGCTGGCGAGCCAGGAGGGATTCGAACCCCCGACCTACGGCTTAGAAGGCCGTTGCTCTATCCAACTGAGCTACTGGCCCAAATCTACGCCGAGCACGGAATGGAGCGAGTGATGGGAATCGAACCCACACGACCAGCTTGGAAGGCTGGGATTCTACCGTTGAACTACACCCGCATAATTAGTAGCAGCGTTTGATATAATACAATGACAATAAAAGAAATGTCAACTATATTCAATTAAATTTTACGATTTCCGCAAAATATTTACCCTTCTCGACCGTGATCCTCGCCGCCGTCGCGCCGCCGCCGTAAGAAGCGGACGCGCTCCCGGGGTTTACGAACAAAACGCCGTCGAATTCTTCGATCTCCGCTTTATGCGTATGACCGAATAAAACGATATTAATGTCTTCCGATTTCGCTTCTTTCAAAAGCCACAAAAGCCCCGTCTTGACGTGTTGCTCGTGCCCGTGCGTGATCAGGATGCGGACGCCGTCGAGATCGAGGATCCTCTGCGTAGGCGTGTCGTCCCAAAGGTCGCAATTCCCTCTGACGAAAATAAATTTTTCGGGGTAAATATACTCGAATCCTCGGATCTTGGACAAGCCGTCACCGAGGAAGATGACGTAATCGCACGTTTCGAATGCCACCGCGATCTCACGGTCGCTATCCCCGTGCAGATCGGAAAATACCATGATGTTCATAATTTCGCCAACAAATTCTCCAAGGCGCGCGCGCGGTGGCTCACGCCGTTCTTTTCCTCTTCGGTCGCTTCGCCGAAGGTCTTTTTCAGTTCGTATGAATAGAACAACGGATCGTAGCCGAACCCGCTCTTCCCTTTTCTTTCTTTCAATATTTCGCCCTTTACGAAGCCTTCTCCCGCGAAGATTTCCCCGCTCGGATAAAGGAGGACGACGGTCGCCGCGAATTGCGCTTCGCGGTTTTCCTTGCCTTCGAGGTTTTTCAAAAGAAGATCGTTATTTTGTTCATCAGAAGCGTGTTCGCCGGCATAGCGCGCGGAATAGACGCCGGGCGCGCCGCCGAGCGCGGAGACCATAAGTCCGCTATCGTCCGCGAGGACGGCTTTATCGGTAAACGCGGCGACTGCGCGCGCCTTGATCAAGGCGTTTCCCATAAAATCGGGCGCGGTCTCCTCCGCTTCGCAGACGATACCGAGATCGGAAAGCGAATAGATCGCCTCGAATTTCCCTTTTAAGATCTCGCGGATCTCGCGAACTTTATTCTTGTTATTACTTGCGATCACGAGTTCCATTTCGTGGTTACTCCGTTCTGAGCGCGACGACGGGATCTTTCTTCGCGGCGATCTTCGAGGGGATGAATCCCGCCACGAATGACAAGAACATACTGATCACGACGAGGACCACGGCTCCGATGATCGGAAGCGCGGCGATG
This sequence comes from Clostridia bacterium, assembly GCA_024685775.1. Classification (NCBI taxonomy): domain Bacteria; kingdom Bacillati; phylum Bacillota; class Clostridia; species Clostridia bacterium. The sequence continues at coordinate 9,358 of JAIKVL010000003.1, forward strand.
CCCGACAGCCCCGTCAACGATTTGATGATTATATTGATCGGGATATTCAAAAGCACCGTTACGAAGATACCGAATATACCCGACATAAACCCGATCGACAAAGTTTCCGCGTTAAACAAGCGCGAAATATCCCTCTTGCTCGCGCCGATCGAACGCAGGACGCCGATCTCTTTCGTCCTCTCCAAAACGGAGATATACGTTATGATCCCGATCATAATGGAAGAAACGACGAGGGAAATCGAGACGAACGCGATCAAGACGTAGGAAACGGTGTTGATAATCGTGCTGACCGACCCCATAAGGCTCGCGACCATATCGTTATACTTAATCTGCTTATCGGCGCCCGCCGTCTCGTTATATTCTTTAATGAGAGCGGAAAGCGTCTCCTTTTCGTGGAAACCTTTCGCGTAGATATAGATGGAAGACGGAGTGTCGAGATCGACGGCGCCGAGGGTCAAAAGGTTTTGATCCAAGCTTTCTCCTTCCGCGAACGGCGCGCCCGTAAAGACGTTTACTTCGGGGGTTTGCTTTTGCGCGAGCACGATCGGCGCTTGCGCGGTCTTTTGAATGACGTACTCGGTAAGATCTTTGTTATACGCGATGACGCCGCCGATGATTGCGGAAGTTACGCCTTCCTTCGGGCGAACGATACCCGCGATCCGCAAAGTGATCGCCCGATCGAGGACGTTTCGCATATAGTAAGTGTCGTTTTCTTTATTGACCCAATTTCCGTCTTGGTCTTTATATTTGTCCGCGCCGAGGACGACTTTGTAGGTCGTCCCGATCAAATCTTCGAAATCGTAAACCGAAGAGGTCAACTGCTCTTTCATCGCGTTCGAGAAGACCGATTTGATATCCTTTAATCCGATCGCGCAGAGCAGATAGTCGCTGATCCTGTTATACTTATCGACGGTCAAAACGACTTCGAAGACGTTCCCGTCTTTTTCTTCGTGCGCTTTCGGGAAGTTTCCTTCCAAAACGTCGTACTGCTCGGCGAGAAGTTCTTTGTTATCGACGAGCTCTTCCCAAATCGAGATCTCGTTCATCATCGCCTTCATATATTCGTTCATCAAAGCGCTGTTCTCCCCGCCGAATGCGCCCTGCATTTCCGCAGGCATTTCGTAGGGATATAATTGGTCGTTCTTATAATCCGAATAATTGCTCTTATAGATGCAGAAATTCGTGCTGTAAATATACTTGATCGCGTTCGTAATCGGATCGAAACGATCGCGATTTTGCTCGATCCAAGCCTTAAAGGATTTCAGATCGTTTACGTTCATCGCACCCGTCAAACCTTGAAGGAGTTTGGCGAGAACGTCGTGCGAATAGACGCTCTTCTCCGTCGGATACGCGTTTTTCGTGGACGATTCCCGATTCATGATCTCCGCGAAAGCGTCGGTGGAATAAGAAGTCTCGGTAATGACGACGGGATAGCCCGAGAGCGTGTCGCGCTCCAAACGGTTGATATAGTTTTGGAATCCGTTGGACAAAGAAAGGATCAAAGCGATCCCGATAATCCCGATACTGCCGGCGAACGCCGTTAAAAACGTCCTGCCCTTTTTCGTAAACAAATTGCGGAGAGAAAGCGAAAACGCCGTTACGAACGACATACTCGGTTTCTTCGTCTTTACGCGAGCCGCGCGCTTTCCTTTGAGTGCGGGCGCTTCGGCGGCGACTTCCGCTTCGCTTTTCTCGGTAGGCTCTTCTTTTTCGGCGGTCTCTTCGACTTTTTCTTCTTCCGCGGAAGCTGTCGAAGCGGTCTCTTCAACGCTCGCTTTTTCGGCGGAAGGATCGAACGGGAAGGTGTCGGAAACCATTTCGCCGTCTTTCAAGCGAATAATGCGCGAAGAATAGCGTTCCGCAAGCTCGGGGTTATGCGTAACCATAATGACGAGCTTATCTTTGGCTACTTCTTTCAGAAGTTCCATGATTTGGACGCTGGTCTCGGTGTCGAGCGCGCCGGTCGGCTCGTCCGCGAGAATGATATCGGGATTATTGACGAGCGCTCTCGCGATCGCGACGCGCTGCATCTGACCGCCCGAAAGCTGGTTCGGACGTTTGCCGAGTTGATCCGCAAGCCCGACTTTTTCGAGCGCCTTTTCCGCGAGGAGCTTCCTTTCCGCCCTCTTTACGCCGGAGAGCGTCAAAGCGAGTTCTACGTTTCCGAGAACGGTTTGATGCGGGATCAGATTATAGGACTGGAAGACGAACCCGATCGAATGATTCCTGTAATTATCCCAATCGCGGTCTTTATATTCCTTGGTCGAGACTCCGTTAATGACGAGGTCGCCGCTCGAATAGTGATCCAACCCTCCGATGATATTGAGAAGAGTCGTTTTTCCGCACCCGGAATGACCGAGAATGGAGACGAATTCGCTTTCGCGAAACGCCATGCTCACTCCTTTGAGCGCGTGAACTTCGGTATCGCCGGACAAATAATTCTTAACAATATCGATGAGTTGAAGCATACTCTCCTCCGTAAAATATCCATTACTTTTAATATATCAATATTAAAATATTAAGTCAAACGTTTCCGCCTCGTTTGGCGAATCCGCGCACCCAAGCGAAAAAAAGGCTCCGAAGAGCCTTTAATCGAGCAATTGTTCGAGAACGACGATCTTCAAAACCGTCATCAAAACGTCCGTCGCCTTTCGGAGATCCTCGCAGGAAGGATACGTCGGAGCGATGCGGAGATAAGAATCGGTGTCGTCGATATGCAAAGGATGCGACGCGCCCGCGGGAGTGATCGTCAATCCCGCTTTTTTGCAAAGCGTCCAAACGCGTTTCGCCGTCCCGTTCGGGCATTTCAGGCAAATGAAATAGCCGCCCTTCGGGGCGTTCCAAGTAACGAGATCGCTGTTGCCGAAATTCTTTTCGAGCGCGTCCAAAACGATCTCGAATTTGGGACGGATCTTCTCGGCTTGCGCTTTCATAATCGTCTTGATCTTCGCGACCGATTCGAGATAGAGGAAATGCGCGTATTGCCAGATCTTATTGAAACCGATCGTCTTCCACCCCATCTTTTCTTTGATGGAAGCCATATTCTTCGGGGACGCGATCACGACCGCGACGCCGCCGCCCGCAAACGTAATCTTGGACGTCGAAGAGAACATATAGATTCTGTCTTCCGTCCCCGCTTCTCTCGCGATATCAAAGATATTGACGAGCTCGGGAGCGTCGTCCGAAAGCGTGTGGACGAAATAGGAGTTATCGTAATAAATGCGGAAATCCGGCGCCGCGACTTTCATTTGCGCAAGGCGTTTTACGACTTCGGGGCTGTACACGACGCCGCTCGGATTGCTGAAACGGGGAACGCACCAAATGCCCTTGATCATCGGATCGGATTTAACGAGATCTTCGACGACGCCCATATCGGGACCGTCCTCGTTCATCGGGACGGAGATCATCTCGATCCCGAGTTTTTCGCAGATATTGAAATGGCGATCGTAGCCCGGAACGGGGCAAATGAATTTGACTTTTTTATCGAGCTTACACCAAGGCTCGGAAGAAAGGACGCCCGTCAGCATCGAATCGGAGATCATATCGTACATCAAATTCAAGCTGCTGTTTCCGCCGACGTAGACGTACTCCGAGGGGACTCCGAAGAGCTCGCCGAAAAGCTGTTTCAGCTCGGGAATTCCGTCCGAAATACCGTAATTCCTGTAATCGGGACCCTTCGGAAATTTCGTGTTTTCCGAAAGAACCGAGAGAAGCGGCATCGAAAGATCGAGTTGCTCGGCGGCGGGCTTTCCTCTCGACATATCGAGCGAAAGTTTCTCTTTTTGGATAACGTCGTACCGTTTCTTTTCCGCCGTAAGCTCGTGCTTGATTTCTTCTTTAGAAAGGGATTCGTATTTCATACCTGCCTCCGTTTATCCATTATACTCGTCTTCGTCCGATTTGTCACGCACAATTAAGCGGATCGGCGTTCCCGAAAAATCAAACGATTCGCGTATCCCGTTTTCGAGATAGCGCATATACGAAAAGTGCATCAAAGACGCGTCGTTCACCTTGACGACGAAAGTCGGCGGGCAGACGGACGCCTGCGTCGCGAAATAGACTTTGAGCCTGCGACCGTTCTTCGTCGGGGGTTCGTTCATCGCGACGAGATTTAAGATCACGTCGTTCACCGTTCCGGTCGCAATCCTGTTTCGGGAGCGGGCGCAAACGGCTTTCGCTTCGTCGAGAAGCTTATCCACCCTCTTTCCCGTCAGCGCGGAAACGTAAGTCGGAACGAAATAATCCATAAACTTCAATTTCTCTTTGAGATCTTTATTGAACTTTTCGACGGTGTGGGTATCTTTCTCGATCTTATCCCACTTATTCATGACGATGATGCTCGCCTTTCCTTCTTCGTGGACTTTGCCCGCGATCTTGACGTCCTGCTCGGTCAGCCCTTCTTCCGCGTCCACGACGATAAAGACGACGTCCGCGCGCTTGATCGCGCCGAATGCGCGAAGGACGCTGTAATACTCCACGTCCTCTTCGACGCTTCTTTTACGGCGAATCCCCGCCGTGTCGATCAGGACGTACGGCTCGCCGTTATGCTCGAACGGAGTGTCGATCGCGTCGCGCGTCGTTCCCGCGACGTCGCTGACGATCGTCCGCTTGGTCCCGAGGATCCTATTGACGAGAGAACTCTTGCCCGCGTTCGGTTTGCCGACGACGGCGATTTTGATCGCGGGGTCTTCTTCTTCCTCGTCCACTTTTTTCAGATGGTTACACGCTTCGTCCAAGATATCTCCGATCCCGATATTATGCTCGGCGGAAAGGACGAAAGGCTCGCCGAGACCGAGCTCGTAAAACTCATAAGCGGTCTCGAAAGGATTATCGAGCTTATTGACCGCAAGGACGACGGGCTTGCGCGAAGTCCTGAGCATATCGGCGATCGCGTAATCATCGGGCAAAAGCCCGCCCTTTCCGTCCACGACGAAAATGATCGCGTCCGCGATCTCGATCGCGGTCTCCGCCTGCGTCCGAATATGCTTCCACATTTGGTCTTCGCTTTTATACTCGATACCGCCCGTGTCGATCACGGTAAAATGATAGCCGCACCAAGACGCGTCCGCGTAGATTCTGTCGCGCGTCACGCCCGGCGTGTTATGCGAAATGCTGATCCTTTTTCCGACGATCTTATTGAAGAGCGTGGATTTTCCTACGTTCGGTCTCCCGACGATCGCAAGCAACGGTTTACTCATTTTTCACCACCTAAAATTTTTATGAATCCCTCGCCGCCCTCCGCGACGTGCGCTTTGACGTTCAATCTCTTTTCCAGATCGCAAAGGGTAATTTCATCCAAGAACACGCCGCTGAATTCGCGGAGCATCGTCCTCGGAATAATAACGTCTTTTTTCAGTTTGCCCTCGTACTGCTTGATGATATCGCCGCCCGTAACGAGACCGGAAACCGTAACGGTTTCGCCGAAAAAGTCGTTTCGAACGGGGCAAACGTCGATCTTCACGGGATACTTCTTTTCAAGCTCCCGACAGTACTTTTCGAGAAGCGGCGCGAAGGAAACCCCCGTAACGGCGGAAAACTCCCCTTTCGGCTCGACGCCGCAGGAAAGCGCGTAATCCGCCGCATTGAAGAAATCCGCGACGAGCCCGACGCCGTTCTCGATTTGATCGAAATCGCCGTAATACTCGTACGGCGGAAGATCCAAGCCGCCGATGATATACATTTCGTCCGAACAAAAGCAGAAAGGCGCGCCGTTCTTTTCGATCATTTCGGCGTTCAGCTTTTCCACCGCCGCGACCGTCCTGCGCGCGTTTTCGGGCGAGATCGGAGTCAAGACGGGAAGCCCTTCCCTATGCTTCGTCAGCCCTACGGGGACGACGGCGCAGGTCTTGACCTGCGGATACAGCTTCGCGAGTTCGGTCAGAGTCAGCATCAGTTCGTCGCCGTCGTTGATCCCTTCCATCATAACGATCTGCGTATGCATGACGATCCCCGCTTCCGCGAGCTCTTCCAACACGGAAAAGAGTTCCGCGCTGTGGGGATTTCGACAAATCTTCTTTTTTAGCTCTTTCGTAAAGCAATGAACGGAAATGTAAAGCGGCGACAAAGAAAGTCTCTTGATCCGATCGAGTTCTTCGCGGGAAAGGTTGCTCAAAGTGACGTAACTTCCCATTTCGAAACTCATTCGATAGTCGTCGTCCTTAACGTAAAGAGTCTTTCTCATCCCTTTCGGAAGCTGGCGAACGAAGCAAAACATACAATCGTTTTGACAGGGAATGATATAATCGGATTCGGTCATTTCGATCCCGAGAGGATCGGAAGGATCTTTTTCGATCGTCAAAGAGATCGTCTTCCCTCCGCGGGAAAGCGTCACGGGAACGGAAGATTCTTCCTCGAAAAAGAGAAGATCGGTCTCATCCACGTACGGATAGCCGCCGATCGACAGGATCTCATCCCCCTTTTTTACGCCGGCTTTTCTCGCAGCTCCGAAAAAAGCGACTTTTTTAACGATACGCGAATCGTGGTTCATACTTAGGAATAATTATTATTCATTTAATTAAAAATGTCAAACGTTTCTTGGGTATACTTCGGCGCGCGCGACGCAAACTAAGAGCCGGGAAGAAAAGATGTTACTCGGAGAAATGTGTTTGCTCGTAGCCGCCGTCCTCGTCATGACGGGGCTTGCGAAAAAGATAACGGCAAGGCTTTATATCAACGATTTCATCGCGACTTTTTCGATCTTTCTGATCGTCCTTTTGAACGTTCGCGGCGGGATCGGGCTCGGGCGGGGCTACGCTCTGTATCTCGGCGGCGCGCTATCCGTCCTTCTTTCCTTTTACGCGTTTATTCGCAGGACGGAAAAGCCCTCGGACGCGCTCTTCGGGATCATCGGATGCCTGACCGAAGCGGGGATCGCGTTTCTTTATACCTACGTTTTTTCTTCCGTATGGGACGCGGGGATGCTTGCCTTTCTCCTTTCGATCCTTTCCGGCGTCTGGTGCGCGCTCGTTTCGAAAAGGACGTTCGCTTCTTGCCTTTTCTCGGCGAACGTAGGCGGTTTTATCGGGGTCACGCTCTATTTGATTTTCGTTAAAAAAGGCGGAGAAATCGGCGGAACGTATACGTTTGCCGTTATGTGGATGAGCGCGATCTTCGGGCTTTTGATCCAGCATCTCCTCGCGCTGACGATGCGCGCCGTAAACAGCCCGCGCGCCCAAACCTTTTTCGAAGCGGGAGAAATGCGCGAAAACGAAGAAAAATCCGATGAAAACAAGGAAGATCAGTTCAAATCGTCGGCGGAAGAAAGGCGCAAAAGATCATAAAGCAAAGAGCCGCCGCCATAGGTCTTTTCTTTCAAATAATAGTTCTGCTCTCGGTCGATCATTTCGACGCGCCTTTCGGGGTCGAGGAGCAATTCTTCCACAGCGGCGTAGGTCTCTTCGGGCGTCTTCGCGGGAGTGACGAGCGCGCTGCTGACGAGATAGCGGAAAATATCGTGTTCGAGGACGGTGATCCCGTCCAAAAGGACGACGGGGATCTTATTGACGAAAGCGGAGAAAATAAAATGCGTGTCGGGAATGGTGACGATGACGTCCGCCGCCGCGAAAATCAAAGAATATTCGAGCGTGGATTTGAAGATGACTTCGATCTCCGATTCCTCCGCGATCTTTTTATAATAGCGACGGATCGAACCGTTCCCGTACGTTAAGACCAAAAGCGCGAACTTTCTTCTCTCCGAAAGAAGCCTCGCCACCTTATCCTTGATCGTAGCGGTGCAATAATCCCCTCCGTTTACGACGATCAAAGGGAGATCGCTCGTCAAACCGAGAGCGTTTCTCGCCTGCAACCTCGAAGAAACGGGGCGTTGATCCTCGGAGTACGGCATACCCGAAATGACGATTTTATCGCGATCCACGCCGAAACGCATCAGCGCGTCGCGAAGCATATCGTTTTCGACCATATAAAGATCCACGCCCGTGCGCACGAACGCGCCCGATAGGGCAAAATCCGAGACGACGGCGACGATCTTTGTGTCGCTTCCAGTAATTTTTCTCGCGAGCAATGTTAATTTCAGGGAATAGGAATTCGTCGCGACGATGATCGCCGGGCGGAAACGATTGATGATATTGACGATTCTTCCGATCGCGCTGTTATGACGCTCGGAAAAAGTCAGTTTACCGATTTCGCCCGAAGTAACGCGCTCCCGCTCTTCCTTGATGCGTGTCTCGTCGCTCTTTTCGCGGATCTTACTGAACCAACTGACGAAAAAGCGCGCGTTTTTCGCGGAAAATTTCGCGGTTTTCACACGCCAAAAACGGTTGCCGGCGTTCAAATACCCGACGTCGTCCACCGTTATGATATCGCACTCGGGAAAAGAAGAAGCGATCGCTTTGTTCAGAGCGTCGCAGATCAACGTGCTTTTCTGCTTATCGTATAAAATAACGAGATGTTTGTTCCACTTGATGCTCAAGACTTTCTCCTTCTCAGAATATCCCACGCGGACGCCGGCGTCTCCGATTTTATAAACAGTTTTTGCTGAACGAGGCAGGCATCAAGGACCTTTTCGCCTTCTCCGTCGAACATTTCTTCGACTTTGATCGCGACGGGATCTTTCCCCGGCGACATCAATTCGAGCGTCTCACCTGCGGCGAATCGATTCCTTTGTTCTATTATAACACACTTTTTTTCAAAATCATAGCCTAAAACTTTGGCTACGAATTCCGCGCCGCCCTTGGATTGCGAATTATCGTACGCGATCGTGTCCGCACTCCCCTTTCCGCCCCGCATAAAACCTTCCGTAAATCCGCGATTGGAGCAAAGGTAGAGTTCTTCGTCCCATTCCTTTTCGCAACGATAGCCGCTCGGATTTTTCATCAAAGCGTCGAGCGCGCGGCGATAGGCGTCCGTGACGGAAGCGACGTAATACGCGGATTTCATTCTGCCTTCAAGCTTGAAAGAATAGACGCCCGCTTTCGCGAGTTCATCCAAAAAGGTGATGGTTTTGAGATCGTGGCTGTTCAAAATATACGCGCCGCGTTCGTCCTCATCCAAAGAGAGTTCTCTTTCGCTCCTGCCCTTTTCGTGGATGACGTACTCCCATCGGCAGGCTTGCACGCATTCTCCTTTATAATTGTCGCGCCCATTCAGATAATTCGAAAGCAGGCAACGCCCGCTGTAACTGATACACATCGCCCCGTGCGCAAAGCACTCGATCTCGACGGAGGGATCCAGCGAATCGCGGATTCTTTTGATTCGATCCGTCGAAAGTTCTCGCGCGAGGACGATCCTCGTAACGCCGAGATCGGCGTAAAACGAAGCGGCGTAAGAATTCAGCGTATTCGCTTGCGTGGAGACGTGAACGTCCAACGAGGGAAATTCTTTTCTCGCGAGAGAAAGGACGCCGAGATCGGAGACGATGATCGCGTCCGCGCCCGCTTCCGAAAGAAAAGCGAGGTACTCTTTGAGCGCGGGAAAGTCCTCGTCGTAAGCGAAGCAGTTGACCGTAACGTAGCCTTTCTTCCCTTCCTTATGCAAAAGATCGAGAGCAGCTTTGATCTCGTCTTTTTCGAAGTTGCCGGCATAGGCGCGAAGCCCGAAATTTTTACCCGAAAAATAAACGGCGTCCGCCCCGAAATGAGAGGCGACGCAGAGTTTTTCCATCGTACCGGCGGGAGAAAGCAGTTCGGTTTCCATCGGTTATTTTTCCACGACGATCGGGACGATCATAGGCGAAGACTGCGAGGATTGATACAGCATTTTCCGAACCGTCCTGCGGATCGTGGATTTGACCGCTTCGCGGTTGTCGCTGTTGATATACTTCATATTTTTGAGCGCGCCGACGACCTGCTTTTTCATCTCGGCGATCTCCTCTTCCGAAAGAGCCGCCATACCGCGCGTTATGATCTCGGGTTGCGCGGGGATCTTTCCGTTTTCGACGCTGACGGTCAAAAGAATAATGATAAAGCCGTCCGCCGAAAGCTGCCTGCGATCCTTGATTACGGGTTCGAGATCGCCGACCGCGTCGCCGTCCACGTAGGAATTCCCGGCTTTGATGCCGTCCAGTTTTTTGAGTCCGTCTTTCGCGACTTCGACGCACCAGCCGAGCTCGGGGATCAAGATATTCTCTTTCGGGATCCCCATCGACTGCGCGATGCCCGCGTGAATCTTCAAATGACGGAATTCGCCGTGCACGGGAATAAAGAATTTCGGGCGAATCAGAGAAAGCATCATTTTGAGCTCTTCCTGATGCGCGTGTCCCGAAGTGTGGACGTCTTCGATCGCGGCGTAAATGACTTCCGCGCCGAGACGATACAAACTGTTGATCACGTTATAAATGCTCTTCTCGTTTCCGGGGATCGCGCTCGCGGAGATGATGATCGTGTCTTTGATCCCGACGGTGATCGAGGGATGCTCGCCCGCCGCCATTCTCGTAAGCGCGCTGACCCTCTCGCCCTGCGACCCCGTGCAAATAATGCAGAGTTTCTCGGGCGGGATCTTTTTCATCGCCGCTTCGTTTACGATCAAGCTGTCGTCGTAATGCAAAAGTTTCAAGGTCTTCCCGAGTTCGACGACTTTGATGACGCTGCGCCCGCTGAGGATGACTCTTCTGCCGCTCGCCGCCGCGATGTCGAGGATCTGCTGAATGCGGTGCAGATTCGAAGCGAACGTCGCGACGATGATGCGCCGACCCGAGTTCGCCGCGAAGATCCTCGAAATGCTTTCGCCGACCTTCTTTTCACTGATCGTGTGCCCCGGGCGCTCCGCGTTCGTGGAATCCGAAAGCATCAGTTTTACGCCCTTTTTCCCGAGTTCGGCAAGCGCGTAAAAATCCATTTGCTCGTTATCGATCGGCGTATGGTCGATCTTGAAATCGCCCGTGTGGAAAATCATGCCCTGCGGCGTGTCGATCGAAAGCGCGAGCGCGCCCGCGATCGAATGACAGACCTTATAGAAACGAATCTTGAAGCAGTCCACGGAGATCTCCGTCCCGCTGTCCACCGTCTTCATTTTCGCCTTCAATCCGAATTCTTCGATCTTTCCGCGAATGAGTCCGAGCGTCAAGGTCGATCCGAAAATGACGGGAGAATCCAAAACCTGCAAAAGATACGGGATCGCTCCGATATGATCCTCGTGACCATGCGTGCAGAGAATCGCCTTTACCTTTTCCTTATTCTCCACGAGATAGGAAAAATCGGGGATAACGACGTCCACCCCGAGCATTTCCTCGGACGGGAACGTCAGCCCCGCGTCGATAACGATAATGCTGTCGCCGTATTCGATCACGGTCATATTCTTGCCGATCTCGCCTACGCCGCCCAAAAATCCGATCTTTAATTTTTTAGCCATACCACTCCTAAAATATAAAAACGCCTTACGCGATTAGTTGCTTACAGTATTATAGACCATATCTTTTCTTCCGTCAAGCCGAACCTTGATCGAAAACGGCGAAAAATATCGAAAGGACGAAGATCGAAGAAGATTCGCGCGAACGAAAACGGAAGCGGCGCGGCGAATAAAAAATCAAGTCGGGATCATACTACGCGCAAAGGAGGAAAGATATGAAAGCAGTAATTATGGCGGGCGGAAAAGGAACGCGCCTCGCGCCTTTAACCGACCACACCCCGAAACCCCTTATGCCCATCATCGACAAACCGATCCTGCAATACATCATCGAACTGCTGAAAAAGCACGGGATCTACGAGATTTCCCTATCGCTCGGCTATATGGCGGGCAAGATCGTGGAGACCTTCGGCAACGGAAAAGACCTCGGCGTCAAACTTCGCTATTCGATCGAAAAAGAGCCGCTCGGGACGGCGGGCGGCGTAAAAGCCGCGGCGGAAGGGTTCGACGACGACTTCCTCGTCATTTCGGGCGACGCGTTCACCGATTTCGATCTTTCCGATCTGATCTCCTTTCATAAAAGCCACGGAAAACTCGTGACGATCGCCGCCGCCGAAGTCAAGGACCCGACCGCGTTCGGCGTCATGCTTTTGAACGGCGCGGGGAAAGTCCGCTCTTTTATCGAAAAGCCTCGCGAACCGATCAGCCGCATCGCGTCCACGGGGATCTACGTTATGCGCAACGAGATCCTGAAAAAGATCCCCGACGGTTTTTGCGATTTCGCGAGAGACGTTTTCCCGAAACTCGCGGGGCAGATCTACGCGAAAGTCATGAACGGCTACTGGTCGGACATCGGGACGCTTCTATCCTATTACGAGACGAATTATCACGTCGCTTCCGTCTCCGCGGTGACGGTCTGAACGCTTTCGCTCCCTTTCTCGGAAGGGAGTTTTTTCTTATTTCGAGCCCCGCTCGGAACGAATTTCGAGAGCATAAGTCGCGCTATAAATGCCGATAAACGATTTTTATGGAAAATGTAAACAAAACGTTTCGGCGTTTAGTTGCCTTTTACCTTGTAAAGAGGTAAAATAACAGCGATAAAAAAACTCTAAAAGGAGATTTATATATGAGAGTTTACAATTTTTCCGCAGGCCCTTCTATGCTTTTCGAAGACGTTTTGAAGCAAGCGCAAAGTGAGTTTCTGAACTACAACGACAGCGGAATGAGCGTAACCGAAATGAGCCACCGCGCCAAAGTTTACGACGCGATCCATACCGAGTGTCTCGCTCTCTTCGCCGAACTTATGAACGTTCCCGAGGATTACCAAGTCCTTCTTCTCCAAGGCGGCGCGAGTCAACAGTTCGACGCGGTTCCGCTGAACCTCATCTCCGCGACCGGAAAAGCCGATTACGTCGTCACCGGTAACTTTGCGAACCTCGCTTACAAGCAAGCGAAGAAATACGGCGACATTCGCCTCGCCGCTTCTTCCGAGGATAAGACCTACACCTATATCCCGAAAGTCACGAAGGATTCTTTCAGGAAGGACGCGAGCTACGTCCATATCACTTCGAACAACACGATCTTCGGAACGAGATGGAAGGAATTCCCCGAGACCGAGTGCCCGCTCGTCGCGGACGTCAGCAGCGAAATTTTGAGCCGTGACATCGACGTCAGCAAATTCGGTCTTCTTTACGCCGGCGCGCAAAAGAACATCAGCGCGGCGGGCTTGACCGTCGTCATCGTCAAAAAGGATCTCATCGGAAAAGAGCTTCCGATCTGCCCGACGATGCTCGCCTACAAGACGCAAGCGGACAAGAACAGCCTTTACAACACCCCGCCGGCATTCAGCATCTATATCGCGATGCTGACCCTCCGCCACATCAAAGCGATGGGCGGTATCTCCGCGATTAACAAGATCAACGAAGAAAAAGCCGCGATGCTTTACGATTTCATCGACAACAGCAAGCTTTATAAGAACTACGTCAACAAAGAAGATCGCTCGATCATGAACGTTCCTTTCGTTACCGGTTCCGAAGAGCTCGACGCGAAGTTCGTCAAAGAAGCGGCAAACAACGGTCTCGTCTCCATCAAAGGTCACAGACTCGTCGGCGGTATGAGAGCTTCGATTTACAACGCAATGCCCGTGGAAGGCGTTAAGGCGCTCATCGAGTTCATGAAGAAATTCGAGCTCGAAAACGCATAAGGAGAAAACTATGAACGAGATCAAGAAACTGAACCCCATCAGCGATTTAATTTACGACAATTTGAAAAAAGACGCTTATCGCGTTTCGGACGACGCGGCGGATCCCGTCGGCATCCTCGTTCGCAGCGCGGCGATGCACGAGTATGAGATCAATCCCTCTCTCGTCGCGGTTGCGCGCGCAGGCGCAGGCGTCAACAATATTCCCCTTCCCAAAATGACGGATAACGGCGTCGTCGTCTTCAATACCCCGGGCGCAAACGCGAACGCGGTCAAAGAGCTCGTCGTCCTCGCGCTTCTTCTCTCCTGCCGCGACGTTCTCGGCGGCGTCGCCTTTGCGGGCGGTTTGAAAGGAAAAGAAGACGCGGCGAAGCAAGTCGAAAGCGGCAAGAAAGCGTTCGTCGGTCCCGAAATTTTCGGAAAGACCCTCGGCGTCATCGGTCTCGGCGCGATCGGCGCGCTCGTTTCCAAAGCAGCGATCGCTCTCGGAATGAAAGTCGTCGGCTACGATCCCTTCTTCACCGAAGCGAAAGCCAAAGCGATCGACGAATCCATCGCCTTTACGACTTCTTTGGACGACATCTACGAAAGCAGCGATTTCATCACGATCCACGTTCCCTTTAACGACGCGACCCGCGGCATGATCAATAAAGACGCGATCGCGAAGATGAAGAGCGGCGTGCGCGTCATCAACTGTGCTCGCGCGGAGCTCGTGGACAATGCGGCGATGGTCTCCGCTCTCGAAGAAGGCAAGGTCAAAAAGTACGTCACCGATTTCCCCGTTCCCGCGGTCATCGGCGTCAGCGATAAGATCATCACGATCCCCCACCTCGGCGCTTCGACTCCCGAAGCGGAGGATAACTGCGCGGTCATGGCCTCCGCCGAACTCAAAGATTTCATCGAAAACGGCAATATCAAAAACAGCGTGAACTGCCCCGCTCTCACCCTCGCCCGCAAAGGCGCGGCGCGCGTCACCCTTCTGACCAAGGAAACGGACGCGGAAGAAAAAGCGGCGAAGATCCTCACCGGTGTTTCTCAAATCGCTTCCGCGAAACGCGGCGACGTTACCTACGTCATCGCGGACGTCGCCGTCGCTCCCGCTGCCGACGCAGTCGCGTCCCTCGCAAAAGGCGCGCTCAAAGTCAGAGTTCTTTAATCGCGAATATGCAAATGTAAAAAAGAAGCGGCGAATTTGATTCGCCGTTTCTTTTTATTCTTTCCTTTTCTTTTTGATTTACCGAACCGTTGCGCCGATTTTAACGATGTCTTCCCTCTTTCTTGTCATACGCGTTATCGATCGCTTCATAGTCGTGAGAGCGCGTCGCGCGATCAATGAACCCCGCCACGAGATAGAAAATCGGAACCGTTAAAAAGAGAATCCAATGCGGATGCCAAAAACCGTAAGTAACGCCCAAAAAGCAATAGATCGCCGCGATAAGAGCCGGGTAGCAAAACGCGGCGACTCTCTTATACGAAACGCAGACGACGACCGAAGCGACGACCGGGATCAGGATAAACAGCGGCCAAGCGCAAAGCCATCCGTTTCCGAATTTCAGAGTAAAACCGAGGATCAAATACGCGATCGAAGCGAGAAGCGCGAAGCATCCGCCCGCGAACGCGCTCCTGCGATTCGTTTTCAGGCGTTTCTTTTCGACCGCGTCGCGTTCGTAAACCTTTTCTTCACCCTGCTCGTTTTTGACGAGGATGGTCTTATCCTTGATCTCGACGCGCGCGCCGTCATCCTCCCAAACGAAAGCATTCTCTTCCGAGGTTTTTCCTTCGCTCTTCGCTTCTTCGACCTTGACGTCTTCGATATTTTTTTCGGGAACGGCGTCTCCGTTTACTAGCTCGTCCAACGATATATGATACAGGCGCGCGAGCTCGATCAAATTATCGGTATCCGGCGAGCTTTCGCCCCGCTCCCATTTCGAGACCGCCTGCCGCGAAACGCCGATCGCGTCCGCGAGTTCTTCCTGTGAATAACCGAAGTGTTTTCTCAATTCCACAAATCTGTCGGCTGTTCTTTGATTCATCTGTTTTCTCCTTGTTTTTGATGATTCCATTATAGCATATTCCGAGGAAACTACCACCGCTTTCACTTTGCTTTTTCGCAACTATCGGTTGCATTTCCGCGATTTCGGGTTATTTTTGAGGAAAACAGCCGTGTTTTCGCCGAAATTCATCCACGATCGAAAAAGACTAAAATCCATCCGTACTTCGAAGTTTTCCGAGAGTAACGGAGCGAAATCGCAGAGTAACGACGCGGGTAACGACAGTAAAAACAAAGTAACAAACGAAAAAACGCAAAGTAACGACCGATTTTTCGAGTTATGCGCTATAATATGATCGAAGGCGCCGAAAAAAAACGAAAGGAGAAACCTGCTATGGAGTTTTCGGAAAAACTGAAAAAATATCGAAATGATAAAAACGTCTCGCAGCAACAGCTCGCAGACGCGATCTTCGTCAGCCGAAGCGCGGTCGCGAAATGGGAAAACGGGCTCGGTCTGCCCTGCAAAGAATCTTTGAATCTTCTTTGCGAATATTTCGAAGTCGAAGAATCGGAGTTACTGCGCGAGAACGAAAACGAAAGCGTTCAAAAAAATCGAAAGATCTTCAAGTTCAAAAAGCTGCTGATCGTCGCCTGCGCGGTCATCGGAGTTTTCGTCGCGCTGACGATCACGGGACTGGCGCTGTATTTCAGCGGCGCGCTCGACTCCCGACCGCAATTCCATCCATTTCCGGAGGATTATCCGATCATCGAAGTTGATGGCGTGAAAGCCTCGGAGTACACCGTTCTTACGCCCATTCAGACTACGTCGGATGAAGTATTAACCGGCGTCAACGCTTTTCCCTATGGCGACGACGCGAAAAAGTTGCCGCTCCTTCCCTTCAAAACCGTCTATCCCATTACTTTACCGGACGACGCGGCGATGCTTTCCGTCGAATATATGTTTCTAAACGACGATTATTCTCTGATCGAGATCCACGATCTTTCCGCTATCGGCGCGCCGCGTTTCCCGATCGAACCCGCTACGCTTTGGTTCCGAACGGAAACGTACAACACCGCGACCCTTCGCTCGGAAAAAGGCGACGTAAAAATGAATTTCGTCGATCGGGATTATAATGTCATTATCCTGCAATTCAAATACAGCTATCATTGGTACACCGCCGTTTCCTATTTCCGCGTCGAACGCTGATCCGCGAACGGACGAAAAAACGCCTGCCGAACGTTCGGCAGGCGTTTTTCTTTACGGGATAAAACGAATTCGATCAAAGGATTTCGAGATTCTTTCCGTAAGAGGCTTTGAATTCGTTGCGGCAGTTCAACGCGTCGGAGATTTCGAGAGAACAATCGGTATGAGATTCGGTGATCGTCTTCATAATGACGCTGTCTCCGAGGACGTCGCAGGTAATGCCCGTGATGATGCCGCTCATACTTCTGTCGAAGCTTTCGGCGATCTTCAAGATCAAGCCGAGTTTCTTGACAGCCGCCACGTCTTCCTCGGTCAAAAGGCTGTGATACTTCGCCATCTCTTCCATAAGAGGGACGCCGTCCTTATGCGCGGACGCGACGAACGCCGCCATCACGATCTCCTTATGCGAAAGCCCGTAAATACGACTGTTCAAAATGATATAAGCGGAATGCTTGTGGTGATCGTAGAACTTGATCGTAGATCCCGCGTCGTGAAGCATCGCGGCGGCGCGAAGCACGCGGACGTACAAACGCGGAAGTTTATGCAGGACTTTGAGCTGCTTGAAGATCTGCATCGAAAGATCCATAATGTGATGGACGTGATCTTCGTTCAGGTTGAATTGGCGAACGAGGGTGTTTAAGCTGTACCCGAGGACGTCCGAGATCGGCTTTTCGGAGACGGTCGGAACGGCGTACTTAAACATCGCGCCTTCGCGCATACCCGATCCGCTGATGACGATTTGATCAAACCCGCAAATATCGAGGATCGGATCGACGATCGCAAGCGCGCTCGGGAAAATATCCGCGCGGAAAGTGCTGAGACCTTTGATCTTCATCGTGCGATCCAACGGAAGCGTCTTGATCGTGTCGAAGATCGTCTTGAACTCACCCGCCTCGACGTGATACTCGTGCGCGACGTTCAACGGATATTTTTTCAACCTTCTGCTGATTTTTCCGAGGTTACGAATGGAACCGCCGACGCCGATCAAACGGGTGTCGGGATCCAATTCTTTGAGCCATTCGAGCTCCTCGATATGAGAGCGAACGTACGCTTCGATCTTCTCCGTCCTTTCTTCGGGGAGAAGATCTTGCCCTTTGAACATATCGGTCAAAGTGACCGCGCCGAACGGAAGCGCCGCTTGCTCCAAGATCGTCTTCCTGTTGTAATACACGATCTTCGTGCTGCCGCCGCCGATATCGACGATAAGACCTTTCGGAATATCCATCGAGTTGATGACGCCCGTGTAGATGAACTGCCCTTCTTCCGCCGCGCTGAGGACGCGCAATTTGATCCCGCAGGTCACGGACACCTCTTCGAGGAAACTCTTTTGGTTTTTCGCGCGACGAACCGCCGCCGTCGCGTAAGCGAAGATTTTTTCAACGCCGTTCGAATCGCAGAATCTACGGAACATTTGGAGCGTTTTTTTCGTTTGCTCGATCCTTGCGGGGCGCAAGAATCCGTCCATTTCCATATCCTGCCCGAGCCTGACGTACTCTTTGAGCTCGTCAAACACGTAGAAATAACCGCCTTCCAAGATGTTAACGAGGACGAGACGCGCCGTGTTCGAACCCAAATCGATGATCGCTATTTTTTCCATATCCATTTCTCCTTTCTTGCTCTGACTTTTAACAATTGAACCTGTTTATCTGGTTTTGATACACTTCGAGGGGCATTTCGACGCGCAAACGCCGCACCCCGTGCATTTCGCATAATCGATCACGGCAAGGTTATCGACGACCGTGATCGCGCCGTTCGGGCAATTCCTCGCGCACAGGCCGCACCCGATACAGCCTGACTTGCAATACGAACGAACTTCTTTTCCTTTCGCGTGATTGGAGCAGGCGACGTACACTTTGGCGCGCGCCGGTACCTTTTTGATCAATCCTTTCGGACAGGATTTCGCGCATTTCGAGCAGAGCGTGCAGCGCCGGTCGTTGATCCGCGCGTAGCCCTTTTCGACGATATCACACGCGTGATGATCGCAATGCTTGACGCAGGTTCCCGCGCCCATACAACCGACGGGACAAGCCTTTCTGCCGCCCGCGAGCATTTCCATCGAAGCGCAGTCGCCGTAACCGTGATAATCGTATTTATCCTCGCAATCGCTTCCGCCGTTGCAGCAGACGACGAAGGACATCTCTTCCCCCTCGTTTACCGTTCCGAGGATCGCGGCGATCCGGTCTTTATTCGCCTTGCTCGTCGCGTTGCAGGAAGAAAGATCCGCCTTTCCGTTGCATAAAGCTTCCGCAAACGCGCTGCATCCCGCATAGCCGCAACCTCCGCAGTTCGCGCCGGACAAGAGCGATTCGACCTTGACGATCTTTTCATCGCGCTTGACTTCGAGTTTCTTCCCGAGGAACGCGAGCACGATCGCAAAGATCAACGCTATGACGACAAGCACGAGAGCGGGAATCAAAATCGCAAGATATAATTTCGTAGCCATCAATATCATCTTTCCGCCCTCCTTATGAAATCCCGAACATACCCGAGAACGCGCTGAATCCCATACTGAGAAGCGCGGCGGCGATCAAAGTGATCGGGAAACCGCGGAAGGATTCGGGGACGTTTTTGGGGTTGATCCTCTCGCGCACACCCGCGAGAAGGACGATCGCAAGCGTAAAACCGACGCCCGCAAAGAATCCGTTCAGGAAGGATTGCAGGAGGTTATACGCCTTTTGAACGTTCAAGATCGCGACGCCGAGAACGGCGCAGTTCGTCGTTATCAAAGGGAGATAGACGCCGAGCGCGCTGTAAAGCGACGGACTGAATTTTTTGATGACGATCTCGACCGACTGCACGAGCGCGGCGATGATCAAAATAAAGGCGATCGTCTGCATATATTCGAGATGCAGTTTCAAGAGGACGAACTCGTTCACGATATAGGTAAACACCGACGCGAGCGACATAACGAAGATGACCGCAAAACCCATGCCGAGCGCGGTATTCGTCTTTTTCGAGACGCCGAGGAAGGGGCAGATCCCGAGGAACTGACTCAAAACGAAGTTATTGACGAAGACGGAACCGACGATGATCGTAAAATACAGATTCATATCACGCCTCCTTCTCTGGCGAAGCCGCACGCTCCGTCTTTTCGTACTTCCTGTTTTCCGCAAGGCGCGTCAGGAAATTGACGAGCGCCATCAAAGTCCCGTAGACGAGGAAGCCGCCCGCGGGGAGAATAAAGACCGTCATCGAGACGTTGCCGAGAGACCCGATCGGAAGATTGAAGAACGAGCCTGCGCCGAGCAGTTCGCGAACGATGCCGATAAAGGTCAGACTCAGCGTAAAGCCGAAGCCCATACCGATTCCGTCGAGCGCGCTGTCCAAAACGGGATTGCAGGAAGCGAAAGCCTCCGCGCGCGCCAAAATAATGCAGTTAACGACGATAAGCGGCAGGAAAACGCCGAGCGCGTCGTATAACGACGGAAGGAATTTTTGCATAACCATTTGGACGACCGTAACGAACGTCGCGATAATGACGACGTACGCGGGAATCCTGACGCGATCGGGGATCACGTTCTTCAAAAGGGAAATCATAACGTTGGAGCATAAGAGGACGAACGTAACCGCCGCGCCCATCGCAAGACCGTTGATCGCCTGCGTCGTCACGGCGAGGGTCGGACAGGTCCCGAGGACGAGCCTAAACGTCGGATTACTCTTAACGACGCCGTTTGTCAAAATGCCGAGTTTTTTGCTTTTCATTTTGCGCCCCCTTTGAGTATCACCGTTTTATACCATAAAGCCGCGGCGTTGACGGCGTTCGTTACCGCCGTGCTCGATTTGCTCGCGCCGCTGACCGCTTTGACTTCGCCGCTGCCGGCGGGCGAGGATTTGACGAGCTTGAATCCCTCGAAATCCGCCGTGATCGGCGCGCCGTAAAACTGCTTGAAATAACTCTCTTCCAACGCTTTGCTTCCGAGACCCGGAGTCTCGTTCGCTTCATATTTCGCGATCTTCGCGATCTTGCCGCCCGTGATATTGATCAAGAGTTGCAAGGTGCCTTTATACGCTCCCTCGCCTTCCGCGCAAAGGACGAAAACGTCCGTTACAGCGGGATCTTTCGGGACGTACACCGCGAAGACATTTCCGCCTTCGAAGCGGATCTCCTGCCCGATTCCCTCTCTCAACGGGAACTTTTTGAGATCGCCGTTATAAACCGCCGTCGCTTTCCTCGCGACGAGCTCTTCCGCGTCCACCTTCGTAAAATGATTTACGAGGCCGAGGAGCGCGCCGGCGATTCCCGCGATGACGACGAGAACGAGAGCAATCTTAAAAATTTCGTAGCCTATACTTCTCGTTTTCATTTCGCGCCTCCTTCTTTCTTCACTTTCACCGCGCCGAACGGACGGGGCTTGATCGCTTTATCGATCAGCGGAGTGCAGATATTCATCAAAAGGATCGCGAAGGAAACGCCTTCGGGATAGTTGCCGAAGAAACGGATCAAAGACGTGATCAAACCGCAACCGAACGCAAAGACGACGAGCCCCCACTTGGTATTCGGCGTGGTCGCGTAATCGGTCGCCATAAAGAAAGCGCCGAGGAACAAACCGCCCCCGAGGACGGAAGGAAGGATAAACGCGCCCGCGTTTCCTTTCGCCGCGCCGTAGATCAAAGCGAACAAAGCGACCGTCCCGATAAAGGTGACGGGGACGCGCCAATCGATGATTCTGCGGACGATCAGATACGCGCCGCCGATCAAGAGCGCAAGCGCGCTCGTTTCGCCGAGCGAACCGCCCGTCTTCCCTAAAAACATCGAAAGAATCGGGAGATCTTTTGCGTATTCGACGCTCGTGCGGAGAGAAGACAGCGGCGTCGCCGTCGTTACCGCGGCGACTTCTTTCAGCCCGTCTTGCCCTTTCAAAATGCAAGCGAAATACTTAAAGGCTTCGTTATCGCCCCAAACGATCGGTTTTACGAAATGAGTCATAAAGGAAGCCCACGCGAGCAAGAGGAAAATTCTTCCCGCGATCGCCGGGTTCGCGAAGTTCTTTCCGATCCCGCCGAACAGCATCTTTACGAAGACGATCGCAAACGCGCTTCCGATGATCGGGACGTAAAACGGAACGGAAACGGGAAGATTCAAAGCGAGCAAAAGCCCCGTTACCATCGCGGAACAGTCTTTATAAGTCTGCTCTTTCTTTAACGCCAAATTGAACAAACACTCCGCGCCGACCGCCGCGCCCATCGAAAGAATTTCGAGAAAAAGCGCGTAAAATCCGAAGAAACAGACGGAAGCGACCACCGCGGGAACGAGCGCGATCAAGACTTCGAGCATAATGCCCGAGACCGTGCGTTTATTCGCGATATGCGGAGAGGAAGAAACGATAAAACGACTCATATCACACCCCCTTCTCGCGAATCAGCTTTTTCGCGCGACGCATACTTTGAACGAGAGGTCTGGACGCGGGGCAAACGTAAGAACAGCAGCCGCATTCGAGGCAGCTCATCGCGTGGAGACTCTTCGCCTTCGCCGCGTCCTCTTCTTCGACCGAACGCTCGATAAACATCGGCATCAAGTGCATCGGACAATGCGACGCGCAGGAAGCGCAGTTGATACAAGCGGAGATCGGCTTGTCCCCGTCGGAAATCTCATCGTCGTTCAAAAAGAGGATCGAAGAAGTTCCTTTCCCTGTGGAAGGAGAAAGATCCGTTTGGGCAAAGCCCATCATCGGGCCGCCGCTGATGACTTTCATAGTTTCGGGAAGCATACCCGCAAAATCCGCGACGTCTTGATAAGAGACGCCGTTTCTGACCCAAAAATTCCCGGGATGCACGCAAGCCTTTCCGGAGATCGTCATCGCGCGCATATAACTCGGTTTTCCGAGCGCGACGGCTTCATAGACCGAAAACGCGGTATGTACGTTATCCACGACGGCTCCGACGTCCGACGGAAGCGCGCCTTCGGGGACGACTCTGCCGGTCAAAGCGAAGATCAACTGCTTTTCCGCGCCCTGCGGATATTTGGTCTTCAACGAGCAAACGCGGATCGAATCGGGGGCGACGGCGGAAAGCGACGAAACCGCATCCGGCTTATTATCCTCGACGCCGATATACGCGGTTTTTACGCCGAGCGCAGTCATCAAATATTCGACGCCCTTCATAATTTCAGTCGGGCGCTCTAAGCAAAGCCTGTAATCGCAGGTGATATACGGCTCGCACTCCGCGGCGTTGATGATCAAGACGTCGACGGGAGTTTTCGGAGAAAGCTTAACGTGCGTCGGGAAAGTCGCGCCGCCCATACCGACGATGCCCGCTTCCTTCACGCGGGTTTTGATCTCGTCCGAAGTCGGATCGGCGAGAGCGGGTAAAAATTCTTCTTCATAAAAACCGTCGTTCTCAATGACGACGTGATCGCAAAACGACCCGATCGCGGTGCGCTTCTTTTCGATCGCTTTTACTACGCCGCTTACGGAAGAATAAACGTTTGCGGAAACGAAACTTGACGCTTTCCCGATCAACGTCCCCGCTTTCACCTTCGAGCCTATCTCCACGACGGGAGTCGCAGGCGCTCCGATATGCTGAGACAAAGGAACGGAAACTTCGGTGGGAGTCGGAAACTCCGCCAAACGCTTATCTTTTGCGATCTCTTTATTGCCGGCGGGATGAACGCCGCGCTTAAAAGATAGTTTCAAAATATAATGTTAGCTCCTTATATAACATAGTTCTTTATAAATATATCACGGACCCGCGCGCGTTGTAAAGCCCGAAATATGAAATTTTTACAATTTTCGTTAGAATTTTTACAAAAACAGACAAATGGAATAATAGATTTGTTGAATAATAAAAGGATGCTTTATTCTTTACCGCGAAGCCGCTTTACAAGAGCGCAAAAGAGGGAAACCGAACCGAGCGCGATCAAAAACCATCCGAAAGAATTCCTCCCGAATTTTCCGCCTATCCCACGCAAAAACAAACTCCCCGTAACTGCGCCCGCAAGCGCGGGGATCAAGAGGAAGAGAGCGTCTTTCAAAGAGACGAGTCCGTTTTTCGAATGGACGATCAGCGCGGCGACGGACATCGGGACGAACGTCACGAGATTCAGCCACGCCGCAAGCTCCGGATTCATGCCGAGTCCGATCGTCAAAAGAGGGATCAGAAGCGTTCCCCCGCCGAGCCCCATACCTCCGAGGACGCCGCCCGCGACCCCCGCAAGGAGCAAAAAGAAAGAAGCATCGGGCGTCATCGGAGAACCGTCCGAACGCCCGCGTAGATCATGATCCCATAGAAAACGACGGTCAATACTTCGGTCGGGATGCGTTTCAGTAGCGTCGCGCCGATTACACCTCCGAGCAAAACTCCGATCCCGACGAAAGAAGCGGATCCGAAAGAGTACTTTCCGCCGATCGTATACAAGACCGCGGAAAGGATCGATAAAGGCAGGACGACGGCGATCGCGGTGGCGTGAGCGGATCTTCTGTCCACCCCGCAAAACGAGGTCAGCGCGGGGACGACGAGCATTCCCCCGCCCGCTCCGAACCATCCGTTCAAAAGTCCCGCAGAGAAAGAAAGGACGAAAGCGAAAACGCGCTTGATCGACTTAAAGAAAAACGATTCTTCCGGCATATCCGTAGTATGCGCCGAGAGGATTTTCTCAAACGCTCGCAAAAGAAAAACAGAGCTCAAGCCCATCCTTTCGCGGGAGATCCTTCGAATCGGCCGTCCATCCTCGTCGAGACCGATCTCGCGCGCGAAAATATAATGTAAACTTAATAAAAAAAGTAATTGCTAAAAAGTCTATTATATATTAAAATAGAAAAGTACAAAATTTTAATCGGAGATGATTAAATGGAAAAGACTACTTTGAAATGGATCCTTACCCTACTCGTCGTCATGCTTTCTTTCGCGATCGTTCTGACCGCCTTCGCATGTTCGTCCGATAAGAACGTAACCGAAGATGAAAAGAAAGAAAACGATTTCACTTCGCTCGTTACCAACGGCGATTTCGAAACCGCGACGACCACCAACAAGACAATGCCCTACTCCGTTTCGAGTTGGACCGGTTACACCACTTCCGCAACGAATTCGTCCGAAACGGTTTCCGGTATCATCAACGCCGGAAAGAATTACGACAAAGCGAAAGAGAAATGGGACTCGCTCGCCAACCCCTACGGGACGATCACCGACAACAATCTCCTTTTGATCTATAACAAGACGGCGAACGTTTACGGCTACACCGCATCCTTCTCCACGGCGACCGCCGCATATTACACGGTTTCCGTCAAAGCGAAGGTCGCGAGCGTGGAAGGAGGCGGCGCGACGATCCGCGTTTCTTCCGATAACGGTTTCTCCGCCTTCTCCGACGTCACCCCGACGTCCGACTTTACGACCTACACCTTCTATATCGCCGCGCCCCGCGCCGCGACCGCGTCCGTCACCGTAACGCTTGCGCTCGGTTATTCGGACAAGAAGGTCAAAGGTTACGCCTTCTTTGACGAAGTCGTCGCGAAGAAGATTACCTCTTCCGAATATTTCGCCGCAGAAAGCAACACCGAACTCACGAACACGAAGTTCGTCTCCATGACGCAACCCGACGGCGAGTTCAACAACTATAACTACGCTTCTTCCAAGCCCTACACGCCGAACGGCTGGGCGACCAAAGACGGCAAAGACGCTCCGACGAGCTATCTGACGAGAGGTATCGTCAACACCGCCGACGAGAGCTGGGACGCGGATAAATTCGGCGCGAACCCCTCCGTCACCGCGTTCGCCGAAGGCGAAGACAAGAACGTCCTTTTGGTCAAAGCCGCCGCGAAACCGGACGGCGACACGACCGCTTACACTCCCTCCGCCGCAGGCTATGAATCGAGCGCGAAGATCCTCGTCGATCTCGCTTCCCTGTACGAGCTTTCCGTCTGGGTCAAATGCGTCGTCGATGAAGACGAAAGCATCACCGATTACAGCAAGAAAGGCGCGATGGTCGTCCTGACCGGCGCGGATACCTATAAGATCGCGAACATCAACACGACTTCTCAGCCCTTGAATAACGGCTGGGCGAAAGTCGTCTTCTACATCTTCGGCAATCAATTCCGCTCGAAAGAATTCTCGATCGGTCTTTGGATCGGCGACGATGAAAACAAAGACAACTTCACGCAAGGCATCGCGTATTTCGATAAGCTCGTCCTCAAAAAGATCCAAAACGTGACCGAAGCGAATCGCGCTTCCCTCATCTCCGAGTACAACGCGAAGATCGAAAACGCGGATAAATATCAAACCTATCTCAAAGTCGTCGACCTCGTCTCCGTAAACGACAACCTCGTCAACAACTGCAACTTCGAAACGCTCGACGCGAACGGACTTCCGACCGGATACGAATTCAAGACCGTCGACAACGTCAGACAAAAAGACGGCGACGTGATCGTCAAAGTCATCTCCAAAGCCGAGCTTGACGCCGAGGAATGGACCTCGGAAGCGAAAGCGAAATACGGGATCGACTTCAACCCCTCCTACCCCTACGCTCTCGCGCCGGTTTTGATCGTCAACAACACGATCCCGACGGCGTACTCGATGAATATGACCGACTACGTCGAGATCAAACAGAACCTGCATTACAGACTTTCCGTTTGGATCAAGACCTTCGGTCTCGGAGCGGAAGACAACGTCTCCGTAAAACTCGTCGATAAAGAAGGCACCGCCGCTTCCAGCTTCTCCGTCAACACCAAAGATTACGACAACGAGCTTACGAACGATTACGCAGAGTACTCCTTCTATATCCAAGGCGCGAACGCCGACCTTGCGGACGCGGCGACCAACAGCAAATTCCTGCGCGTCGAGATCTCTTACGGCAGCGGAACGGCGTACGATCCCGCTTCCTATAAGAAAGGCGGATACCTGATCGCGAATATCAATATGGAGCAGATCACCTACACCGAGTACAACAAAGCTTCGAGCGACACGTATCTGAACACCAAGAGCTTCGCGGAGAACGACGCGACCTTTACGAACGCGAACTTCAACTCCTATAACCTCTCCAAAACCGAGATCGACCAAGACACGGGTATGGTCAAATACCTCGACGAATTCGGAAACGAAGGTTTCTACACCGGCGTCCTTTCCGATTGGACGAATAACGTCGACGAATCTTACGGAACTTCCGAGATCGACCAAAAGATCGACAAAGACGGAAACGAAGACAAAGTCAAGGTCAACAACCTCATCGCGGGCGCGATCAACGTCAACGCGACTGCCGAATACCTTGCGCAGTTCAACCTGACGAAAAACGACATCTTCAACAACTGGGCTTCCTCTTCTTTGGACGAGACCAAAGCGAAGCCCGTCACCTTCGGATCTCCGAACCTTCTTATGATCACTTCGCGCGGCGCGGCGACGATCTCCCTCGCGGACAGCAGCGTAACGAATACCGCGGCGGTCAAGAGCACTTCGATCTCCCTCAGCGCGAACTCTTACTACCTTATGAAGTGCTATGCGAAGGTCTTGAACGGAGCGATCGGCGAGATCTACCTCACGACGAGTTCCACCGATACCTACGCGCCCTCTTATACCGTCAAAAACACCGACGGTTGGGTCGAGTACGTCTTCGTCGTTAACACCGGTCTTTCTTCCGTTACCGCTTATTTCGAGATCTATTACGGACAAAAAGGCAACACGACCGCGACGTACAGCGGCACCCTTCTCCTCGACAGCTTCTCCTACGTCTCTATGACCGAAGACGAATTCAAAGAGGCTTCGGAGAAAGACAGCACCGAAACCGCGAAATTTACGACCGTTACTTTCGACAGCTCTTCCGCGAAAGACACCGCCGTTAAGCCCTCCGGCTTCTCCGGTTCCGGTTCTTCCTCCTCGGGCTACACGAATTCCGACGCGCAGGTGACCGGCGTCATTTCCGAAAATAACTTCAAATACACCGACACGGACGGAAAATCCACTCTCGGCATCTATGAAGAAAAGAAAGGAACGGACGAATCCGGTAACGAGACGACCGAAAAAGTCATCAAAGAAGGCAGCGCGCTTTCCGCGAGCGAGATCTTCACTTCCCAAGGAATGGAAGACGGCGCGACGGTCGGCAACTACCTGCTCATCATCAACAACCGCGACGCGAACTACTACACCTATCAATCCTCTTCCCTGACGCTCGACAGCGCGACTTACTATCAATTCTCCGCTTACGTCCGCACGGCGTATCTCGGAGCGGATAAGAAAGCGAAAGTCGTCGTCACGGTGGACGATCAAACCTACACGATCCCCGTCAACACGAGCACCTATGCAGGCGACGGGAAAGAGTCGCTCGGCGGCTGGAAGAAAGTAAACTTCTTCATCAAGAACGAAAAGGATTCTTCCGTCAGCGGCGCATACTTCAAATTCACGCTCGGTGAGAACACCGACGACGGAAAACTCCAAGGCTACCTCTTCATCGACAACGTCAGCATGGCGAAGATCTCCGAAGACGAGTACAACACCCTGACCGCCCTTTACAGCGATTACGAGAAGGACGAGAACGGCAACGTCAAGAAGGATGAAAACGGCAAGGAGATCCAAACCGCGGCGAACAAAGAGTTCCGCCTTGCGAACAGCGTCATCGTCCTCGAAAAACCGGCTGAAACCGACGATAACAAGGACGACGAAAACAAGACCGACGACGGCGACAGGAAGAAGCTCAACACCACCCTGCTTTGGACCTACATCACGTCCATCGCGATCGCGGCGGTCTTGATCGCGGTCATCGTGGTCTGGCTCGTCAGAAAGTATCGTCCGAAGAAAGGCTCCTCGCCGATCAAGGGCAACGTTTCTTACGACAGGAACGCGAAGAAGAAGGACGAGGAAGCTTCCGAATCCAAGTCCGGCACCGCTCGCGACGAATTCAAAGACTAACCCTTTGAAACGACAAAAACCCCGTGTTCACGCACGGGGTTTTTTCTTGTCCGATCATCGCTTATATTTCGACTTGTTTCTCCATATATTATAACGCTATCAAATCACACGGGAGAAACTATGCGATCCATCCGACGAAGCACGCTCTTTATCATGCTCTTTTCCATTCTGACGCGCCTGACGTCCTTTTTCTTCAAGATCTTTTTGTCAAGAAAAGTCGGCGCGGAAGTCCTCGGATTATTTCAAATGGCGACCTCGGTTTTCGGGCTATTTTGCACGATTGCTTCTTCGGGCGTGCCTCTGATGCTTTCCCGCAAAACGGCGGAGCTTTCGGCAGTCGGAAAGAAAGAAAAAGAGATCGCCGCCGCGGTTACGGGAGCCACACTTTTTTCCTTGGGGATCGCCTTTCTTCTGACCCTCGGCGCGATCCTTTTCCGTGGAAGAATCGCCGCCGCGTTTTCGGACGGACGAAGCGTCAAGATCTTTTACATCATTTTGCCCGCCTTATTCAGCACCGTTCTTTATCAAATCTTCCGCGGCTATCTGATGGGGCGCGGGCGATATCTCGAATACAGTTTAACGGAGTTTTCGGAAGAGATCATCAAGATCGTCGTTTGCCTGACCTTTTTATCGAACGCCTTCGTCATCCTTTCCGAAAGCGTCGCGCTTGCGATCGCGTTTACCGTCACCGATTACGCCGTCCTCGCGATCCTTTTGATCCTGTATTTCGCGCGTGGAGGAAGATTCGGGAAGCCCAAGGGAACGAAAGAACTCGTTAAAGCAAGCGCGCCCGTTACCGTTATGCGGATCGCCTCGGGGCTGATCTCGTCCTTTATCGCGATCGCATTGCCCGCCGCGCTCGTCCGAACGGGCTTAACGGCGGGAGAAGCCGCGGCGGAGTACGGAAGAGCGGTCAGTATGGCGTTTTCCCTGCTGTTTGCGCCCTTGTCGCTGACGGGAGCGTTATCCGTCGTCATTCTGCCCGAGGCTGCCGCCCTCGCCGCCAAAAACAACTGGAAAGAACTTCGGACGCGCGTGGACGATTCGATCATCTTCATTTTCATCCTTACCGTCCTGTTTTACGCGCTTTTCATAACGCTCGGCGAAAGCTACGGCTTGATCCTTTTTAAGGACGCCGGCGCGGGCAAATTCATTTCCGCCGCTTCTGGAATGATGATCCCCGCCGCTTTGTCCGGGCTCATCAACACGACGTTAAATTCGCTCGGAGAAGAGAAAAAGGTCTTTTTCGCATTCGTGATCGCCGCCGCCCTATTGATCGCCGAGATCTTGATTTTACCGCGTTATATCGGCGTCTACGCGCTCGCGGTCGGAGAATGCACCTTTAACACGGTCACCTTTATTATGGGATTATGCTTTTTATGGCGCAAAAAGGCTTTTACCGCCAAGATCTTTCGCCCCGCGGTCGGTTCGATGCTCTTTGCGTTTCCGACCGCATTAATGACGA